>DATEOO010000413.1:0-2757 GCA_035274085.1 Candidatus Nitrosocosmicus sp. | reverse complement strand
CAAATCTGTAATCGGATTTGAATTTTGGTCTAATATGATGAATGTTAAGTTAACCAGTTTGTTTGACTCAATTACTTTTGGAATGAATAATTCGACTTTGTGGTTTTCATCTATTTGTTTGGTATATTGTCTTTCCTTTGTAATGCGTATTGGTTTATGATGAGCATTACCGATCATATTCTCGAGTTTAATTGTAACTAGAGTCTGATTTCCATCCTTTGGTTTAAAGTCTACCCATATTTTGTATTTTCCAGTTTCAGGAAATTGATGGGAGACGGTAAATGTACCTTCCCTATCGTCAAAGGTAGGATGAATGTGAGAAAAGTAAGATAAGTCTTCAGATACAATTATGATATGCATTAATTTCTCATGAAGGAGATCAAACTGCTTTACTCTTTTCTCTGTTTGATTTTCTATTATCTTGATAGTAATCAGAGTAGGTTGTCCTGCTTTCGGAACCGTGGGATTGTATTTGAGGATTACACTATAACGTATTTGGTTAGGTTCGTATTGCTGTTGTTGTTGCTGTTGATAATTAGAATGAGCATTGCCATTTGTTTCTATTTGTGTTATCATATAACTATATTATATAAAGGCAAATATAACAGACTAGCTTTACAAATGTAAATAGCAAAAAAAATTAGGAACTTTTTACATTTGTAAAGTCTCATAGTTAAATATTTTATTATTTATTGTATTGTATGGCAAAAGACCCAGTATGTAATATGAATGTAGATGAAAAAACTGCAAAACATGTATCAGAAATTAATGGCAACAAAGTATACTTATGTTCTTCTGGTTGTAAACAACAGCTAGAGCAAAATCCATCAAAATATGGCTATTGAAGCAAATCAAATCATTAACAATAGGTATTATTCATCCAGCTCAGATTTTCCCTCATATTTTCTTTTTATTGATTCTATTCTACCATGGTATTTTTGACTATAGCCTGATTTGCACGAAATACAACAAAAGAATCTTTCAATATCGGCAAACTTTAGAACTTTAGGTTTACCATGTATTGGTCCATCGCAAAAATCGCAAACAACATTTATTGTCATACCACTTGAGATTTTTTTCTGAATTTCATGTATTTCTTCATTTAGAGTAATATTTTGATTGCTCTTGTGGATATTCTTTCTTTTCTTTATATTTTCCTTGAGGCCTTCTAGTTGTATGAAATTCTTTTCTCCATCCTCGCTAGATTCTATCTTTTCAAAGTCAAAGACTGGTAAAATACCCTTGATAAATCCAACATTTACGAGTCTTTCATACCTGGCTTTTACCGTTGGAGTAGTTATTCCTGTGTCTCTTGAAATTTGTCTGAATGATTTTCTACCATCTTCTAAGATGGAATTTAGAATAGATACGTCGATTTCATCAAGACTAAGTGGCATGAAGATCTGATTCTTTTAATTATTATTAATGGTATATTACTCTTTACATTTGTAAAGTCCAGTTGTTATATATGTTCTCATCCCTATCGTTAATGTGGCGAAAGATCCTATTTGTGGTATGTTTGTTGAAGAAGAGGAAAGCTCAATTCATCACAATAAAAATGGAATTACTTATTATTTTTGTGCATCTCAGTGTTTAAATGAATTTCTTGAGCCAGAGATGGCTCTGAAAAAGTTAAAGATGCATGTTGTAGTAAGTATAGCACTAACTATACCCATAGTTTTACTCAGTTTGCCCCATATGATTCCCCAATTGGGTCATCTTCTACCTGTGAATATGATGGAATATACCAATTACATACTCTTGGCTTTAGCAACTCCCATCCAATTTTGGATTGGATGGCGTTTTTATAGAGGATTCTGGGATGGTATCAAAGCTAAGGCATCAAATATGGATACCCTTATCGCCATAGGTACAACTGCTGCCTATGTTTATAGTGCTATAGTTACCATATTTCCAGGATATTTTCCATTTACTGCAGTATACTTTGAAACAGCTGCCATCATTATTACTCTCATTCTGATAGGGAGGCTACTTGAAACAAAGACAAAAGAAAAAGCATCCGATGCAGTTCGAAAGCTACTTGACCTAAAGCCACGAACTGCACATGTATTAAGACCTGAAATTAGAGAGAAAAGCAATTCAAGTAAAAGTATAAGGGACTTGAGAGGCAGTGGCAATAATAATAGTGCTTCTTTAGATGGCTCTCGGTTAAAACTAGTATCCAAGGAATTCAAGGAAATGGAAATTCCAATCGAAGAGGTCATAGAAGGAGATTTGATGATTATACGACCTGGTGAAAGGGTTCCTACAGACGGTACTGTAGTAGATGGCTCATCTTCAGTAGATGAATCTGCAATCACGGGAGAAAGTGTCCCAGTGGACAAAGTCAACGGAGATCAAGTTATTGGAGCTACTATTAACAAGAACGGTTTATTAAAAGTAAAAGCAACCAAGATTGGCCAAGATACAGTTTTATCTCAAATAATCACTCTAGTAGAGGAAGCTAAAACAGGCAAAGCAAAGTTGGAAAAAATGGTAGATCAGGTTGCCAAGTATTTTGTTCCTGCTATAATAACAATAGCAATAGGAGTATTCCTTGGATGGTACTTTATAGGAAATGCAGGATTAACTTACTCTATACTTGCATTTGTTTCTGTCATGATAATTGCATGTCCTTGTGCTTTGGGATTGGCCACGCCAGCAGCTCTTATGATTGGTGCTGGAAAAGGTGCCGAATATGGTATTTTGTATAAGGGTGGAGAACATATAGAGATAGCAGGAAAAGTTAATACTATA
>DATEOO010000412.1:0-14402 GCA_035274085.1 Candidatus Nitrosocosmicus sp. | reverse complement strand
TTTAGAAATATCTTTAGCAATCAAAAATGGTGTACCAGCTCTACTAATTCCTCTCACAAGCTTTTCCTCATCGAACTTTTCAGAATTACCACTCCTTTTTTCTACAATTAATTCTGACAATGACTGTTCTTTTGAATTTTGAGTCATTTCAGTTATTATCTACTTTATTTTGATATTAAAGAGTTAAGTAGAGTATAATAAGTTCCAGTCTTATGGATTAGAATTTTCCATTTTGTTTCTCAATAATTATATATTTTTATAATGCTTTAACATAGCATAGCTAATACTCGTTCTACCAAGGATTGGTGGACCAAACGTATAATACACGAAATCTCATCTGCGCTTTTTCATTTATAGTTTTAGATCCTGTCTTTTTTCTAGTATTCTGCTTACGGAGAATTATAATTATTCACATCGATCAAAACAATGGATAAACAATCTAAACTTGAAAAAACCATGGTATAAAAAATTAGGTAGTTTTTATTAATTTTCTAAGGTTCTCCTTGTCCTTCCCTAAGTGTTCATTAAATGTCTCCTCCGTATATCTATGGGCCTCAATAACGTGTTTTTTAGCATTCTCTAATTTCTTCCTCAGTTTCCCTGATTTGGAAGGAGGCAAGTTAACAGTTCATTGGGAGGGTTTAATGATAAACCAACCGACGATGATTGAAACAATAGATGAGCAAGAAAAAATACAACCATTGTTATTACCATTGAAACAAAGGAGGTGATAGTGGATTTATTACTATTCATAAAGTAGATGTCGTTTAGCCAATAGTACTACTGAAAAATGGTTGGAACCGTTATACAGTTAATATTAGAGTTTGAAAGGTAATTTTATGAGTCAATTTAAGATTTTGAATATTATCAGCAAGTTTTAAATAATTTCTGAATAGATACATCTTAGAACATATTGACATTCCGCCCCTGAATTCTTTTCAAGTAGTATTTTTCTGTAAAGATCTCTGCGTTGTTCGCAGATACGTTGCTTGATACCCCGGTGTTTTTGTTATGCTTTTGATTGACGACCGAATAATACTAAATGAAAAAATACTAAAGGAATTTAATAACATGTTCAACAATAAAGTGAAAATGGTATGAAAAATAAAACAAAAATTAGAATAATAAAAGATAAAGCAAATAACGATAGTTATACATTCCTGAGCGAATCAAAACCGCCATCTATATTAGAATCAAACAAGTATCTAAACGATACAGAAATTAATGAAAAAACCACAACAGAAAATTTGGATGAAATATACAAGAAGAAAAAGGTGTTGACTAATGAAGAGTTTTCAAAGTCTCCTAAAGGTCTAAAATTCAGTAATCCTTCGCAACGAAATCATTCTTCTATTTATGAATAATCAGGAATATCAAATATTGAAACTAAAACTCTTATTTACATTAACAAGTAAGAAAGAATATTAATGTTGTTTACTTGTAACAGTAGTCTTTTCAATTTGAACAAAAAATAAAATCATTTCATGCCCATACCCATTGTCATATTCATGTTTCCACCCATTGGCATAGAGCCATTGATGGATGGAATTAAAGAGAATGTCATCAAGCCATTTGTCGTACTGTTTTTATTATTTTTCAAATAATCATTTGCTATTTGAAGTACCACAGGTTTAGTCATCATAAAGTGTACCACATCCTTTGTTTGATTGTTGCCATCAACCATCAAAACATTGGTTACATCTTTGCCGTTAGCAACTCCCCTATAAGCACCATCAGCTGAAAGTACACTTGGTTTTGGAACTTCTACTTCTTGATGAACAAACACGGTATTCTTTGGATCATTTAGCCTTTTAAGATCATAACTAAAGGGCATTGTGAAATTTATAGAGTTTGCTGCCTTATCGTATGTAATATTACCTATCTCATCATAGTATGAAAGAACCTTGGTAGGTATGACTTTACCATTTACATCTAAATTGGCGTTCTTTGCTGCTCCAATACTAAGCCAACTATTAAATTCTGGTTGCTGATCATCAGGAATAATAGTACGAGAGTAATCCACAGTGACTATTCTAACAATGAAATTATACAATCCACCATCGATAAATATTGGTCCAGATGCTACAACAGGAGAGTTTGCTCTGCTAGCATATGCATTAAGGATTGGATCTAATTCACCATAAACAGATATTTGATTCTGGTTTTTAGGCTGCATCTCTATATACAAATCACCGTCAGGATTAAAGAACCAGTCAGATAACAAAGTTTTTCCATCTTTTTGAATTGTAATAAAATAGGTTACCTCTTTGAATGTTTGATTTGTTTTAGAATCAAATAGTTTGAATTCGACAGTTGGTTTTTGGCGCAAATCCTTTATTGTTTCTGTGGTTACTATTGGTGGATTCATTTTTATTAATAGATCAGCTTTTCTGTCTCCAAGAGAAGCAGACAGTTGCTCCATGAAAAGCCCATCACCAAAAGCTTGATCCGTCCTTATCAAACTCCCGTTCGTAATTAATCCGAACAGGAAAAAGATTACTGTAATAAATGAAATTAGTACGTTCATAATCTGTTTACATAATTATGAATGTATTTAAGATCTGTTTTACATTAATCTAAGCACAAACGTCGAAAAAATTCGCATATCGATAAAGGATCAGATTACAGCTATGGGAATGGGGGTTCTATACAAATGTTTTTAATTACATTCAATATAAAAATTTAGACATAGATAAAAAATCTATCAGATCTTTTTCTTTCTATATAATATTATTATTGCTATAAGGAATATTGGAAGCGCAATTATGATTGCATATACTACATATACTAGTGTAAGAGGAGAAAGTAAACTAGATGAACTATTTGATACATTTTGTATCTCTTTTGAATTACCGTATGGATTCTTATAGACGGTGGTACCAAATTGTACAAACGAACTTTTATTATCTGCACTTTCAATCTTGATAATTGTTTCACCAGGAGAATTAAAATGATATGTCTGGGAAGACGAACCTATCTGCGTAATACCATTTGTTCTATATATCTCAGTATTATTTTGTAGTATAACAAAGTTATATGGCCATAAATGCATTTTAGTATTTGCTGGAAATTCAAAGAAATCCATAATGAAATGAATGGGTTGGTTTGTTATGATAGAAGCAGGACTCCATGACAAGCCTATCTCAACTCTTTTATTGTCGGTAAAATTATACAATGGAAAATCATTAATTTTGTTTCCGAATTCATCTACGGCATAGGATGGAATATTTGTGCTGGCATTCCTTACATTTATAACGCCTTCCATCCAGGGATGCACCGAACAAAAATAGTTGTAGGTTCCGGATTCATTGAATCTAATAGACTTTGATGCATTAGATGAGAATAGCCCAGTGTCAAACAATCCGTTAGGTTTTCCCTTTGAATTGGTCAACAAGCTGTTCAAACCTCCACCAAGACCACTTGTTACGGTATGGGGTTCAGTATCATTATTAATCCATTTTACTGTATCATTTACATTTATTGAAATTTCTCTTGGGTCATACCATTGTCTTGGCGACAGGTTGGTTATATCCACTTCGGGATTTGCAGAACCCTTTGGTATGGTGATGGTCAGATTTTTAGATTGTTGTTCTTGGCTGTATGATAGGAATGGAGTATTATTAATAGTAGATACGGATCCTAGAGTAACAAAAACTAATACAATAACACCAAAATATTCACAAAATTTCATGATACCCTTGTAGTTCAGGTGTTACTTATAATATGCGTAGTCAACTAGCAAATGCCTATCCTTTATTAAGGTCTCATATATTTATAATATATTTTAATAGTTACTCATATAGAACCTTCATCGTATCATTCGTCGTATCACCAGGTGTGTCTACCTTCTTATTTATCAAAATCCATTTCTTTTGTAACTTATCAATAGCCTACTAAATCTAACTTCTATATAACATATTGTTATAATATCATAATATGGCTACGATGTTAAATAACGGTAGTCGCCTTTTTGGAGAAATTGAGAACATATTAATTGCTAATATACGTGTACCATCTAACAACCTCAGGATTTCAAACTGCCTAAATATTGAAAAAATAGCAAATTCAATTAGACAGCATGGTCTTTTACAACCGCTCGTGGTAAAACCAAGGTCGGAGCATTTTGAGATTGTAGCGGGATATAGGAGATTCCTAGCATGCAAGTCTTTACATTGGAAAAAGATCCCTTGTCATATTGTCAATTTAGACGATATGCAAACATTTGAAGTTGCCATGGTTGAAAATATCCGTAGAAAGTCATTCACACCTCTTGAAGAAGCAAACGCTTTTAAAATATATGTTTCGGACAGAGGTTGGGGAGGGATAACAGAGTTATCTAATAAAATAGGCAGAAGTCAAAGCTCAATAATTAGGAGAATTGGACTTTTAGATTTACCAAAAGATGTAATAGATAGTATTAAAAGGTCGCAATTAAGTCCAAGTACGGCCGTAGAGTTATTTCGGGTCAAAGATCCGATAAAGCAATCTCACTTAGCAAAACTTGTCGCTCGTCAGCACTTGACGACAAAAAGAGTAAGAGGATTAGTAAATAATGAAATGATGCTATATAATCAGCAAGATACTATAATACGAAGCCAACTACGAGCCTTTGATAAATCAATAATAGTATTAAGAGTAGCTTTAAATAAAATAGCGACCATCATCGAAGAGGAAAATAAAGATAATATATTAATTCATGAACTACTACTATATCAGAGAAACATGCTCCACGATCAAATTGGAGTTCTCTTAAAATGTAAAAAGAAATATGAAAGAAAGATATTGCGGTACCGCAATTTCGTTAAATAATACAATTACCCCTAGTCAGATCCTGGATTTAATTTTGAATAAAGTTAACATAAAATAAGAAAATGCATTTTTGTTTAGTCACTCAAGTTGGGGTACTGCATCAATTTGATTAACCAATAAGGATTACGCATTTCATTTCAAATAGCAATTCTTTCTGTCTAAATTCTTCAGAATCGATTGTTTTTATTTTTATGCTAATATGTCTTGTACAGATACAGATATTTCTTCATTAAATAAATCAAGACTCAAAAAGTTAACACAAAGCCGATATTTATGATCACAGGTTGATAAGACATTATTAAAATGAATGAATTAGAATGAAGAGTAGTTCCCAAAATATAAGTTACTGGCATATTGCTTGTCAACTTGGGCAGCTTATAAAAAAGATAGCGAGATGACCCAGGCTTGTAGTCCTGCAAGTTTTTCCATCATTACTATATTCAGTTGCTTTCTTCCTTTTGTTCCTAAAGAGAGATACAATTCCTAAAGTCAAGGATACTAAAATAGAATAAGAAAGTGGCAAACTAATGTTGGCGGGGAGAAATTTAAATTTAGTCAACAATTACCATATGTAAAATACTTAGAAAGTGTTCCAATTATAATATATCCTCTTTATTATGTATAATTAACATAATCATTAAGACTATGTACATTGATAAACTGGTTAACGTTATCAAATAATTATCTAGCAATAAACTTTCTTGGCATTAACTTAGAAGAGGTATTAAGATACTACGTTAACATTATAACTCTAGTAATAGATATATCGGCAGGAATAATTATTGGTATTTCTGCAATATTTGCAATAGTTTCATTCTTTAAAATATTAGGAAAATCGATAAAGGAGCAAACTCAAGAAAAGGAAACTATAAGACTACGCCTTGCAAGAGGGATGCTTCTTGCGTTGGATTTTGAGGTTGGTAGCGACATATTGAAGACAATTCTTGTTCCATCAATTACTGAATTATCTATACTAGGCGTAGTTGTGGGAATTAGGATTGTGTTAAGCTGGTCGCTTTCAAAAGAAATAGGTAGACATAGGGGAGATATGATTCAAGAAATTAAAAGCGATGCGTAATATTGTTATGATCAATAGTATTATTACATAGTATCAAGCATGACCTTTGTCTCGTTTTTGAATCTAAGTCACCATTAATAGAAGTATATGAGTAGGTATGATTGTATTCGAACTTGAGATTATATCACCTGATACAATAGTGTCATTCATAACCAAAACAATAGATATATTTGCAATAGTAATAATTTTGGCATCATTTATTCAATCAATCTTGCCATTAATATCAATCGTGATTAAATCTTTCCTACCTCTGCTTACAAAGAAAATCAAACCTAAATCAATAGAAAAAGTTAATTTAAATGTCAGTTCTCAATACAAAATTAGTAATTTTATCAAGGGAATGCTTTTAGCTTTAGAAATGGAAACAGGTAACGCCATTTTAAAAATGGGGGTATTTACTTTTTATGCAACGTCAGACATCTCAATTCAATCACATGAAGATAACATATACAATTTCATCTTCTTTATAGCATTGTTTTCTACAAGAATTGCCATAAACCAAACAATTAGAAAATATAGGTTACCAAAGAATGTACGATAGAAATTAATGAAGAATTACTTGTAAAACAACAAAATATTGATAGTAGTGATCACTAATTTGTATCCATTCTAAAGTCATCTTAAATCTAATTATTATAATAAATATTATAGTAGGTATTTAATAAACAAAGACAGTCATAAATCGTAGTGGTATCATACAAATTATCTGATATTCCTATTGTTATTCGTTCTAGGTGGAATAGATTTATCAAATCTATTTTGTTTTATCCCATTTTATTTGCAGTTTCTGCATTAGTACTATTCTTAATAACATCATCCATTGACCATTCCTTTCCTACGGGTTATAGTATTGACGTAGGATATATTGATCCTTTAGTATTTACTGGAAGTCCTGATGCTGCCCGAGCCATTCTATCTGCAATAGCAACTGGGTGGGCAACTATTCTAGGAGTAGCCTTTTCAGTAACGCTGATTACTCTTCAACTTTCTGTTTCAAAATATATATCTCATTTAGTAAATCGTTTTGAGGGTGATAAAATCAATCAACTTTCGTTGGGCTGGTTTATCTTTACTGTTACCTACTCTCTTTTAGTTTTAAAGACAGTCAGAATTGAAGAATCCTCTATAAATTTGGCACCTATGATGATGAATATGTCCAGTATGTCTATAGACGGAAATCAACAACTAGAGTCATCTATCTTTACTCCGATCATAGGAGTAAATTTAGCGATCCTCATTTCTATTGTGGGATTGTTTATGCTTGTATTATATCTTCATAATATCAGTTCTTATCTTAAACCAAATATACTCATATCAAAGCTTATTGATCAAATTCTCGGTGCCCTAAAGCCATACGAGAAGAGAATATCCGATCAATCATCAAATGATAAGAATACGTGTAAAATCAGATTATTTGAGATAATCGCTCCCCACACAGGTATACTAGCCTATATAGATTGGAGAAAAGTTTCAGAAAATTTAATGGAATTAGCACTTAGGAACCAAAAGGATCTATGGATCGAATATTCTAAATCAATTGGAGATTGGATTAAAGAACAAGATAACATTGCTATTGTTTACGAATTTGATGAGTTTATTGCGAGTGAGAAAAAGACATGGAGTCAGATACCCATAGAAAAACGGATTTCTTTAGAAAACGGGGAACGGAAGAAGGATAGAAGAAACCAACATAGTAAAGATGGTATCAGTAAAACCAAACAGAAATTTCTTCGAAGTATGGAAATAACCAATGACAGGGATCTCACACATGATCCATTATTTGGTATAGAAGTGCTGAGAAGTGTCGCTGTAAAATCTGCAGAATTGGGAGATACCGATGTAATTAAATCTTGTATAACAGGTCTGTTTAGGATATTACATTATGCTCTTATACATAAAGACATAATTGGTATTCCATTCACTTTAACTACAGAAGATTCCAAGAGAAAGATTAATAAGATGAAATTCCAAGAAATAGAAAATAACAATATCAAAGAAAATCATATTGATACAAACAATGAACCGCTTCAGACGTCTACACTAAAAGCAATAATAAATCCAAAGGAGATACTATTAGATTCAGTAATTTTAGTAGAATTATCAGTCATAATAGATAAGATTCTGATAACTAGAAATGTACCTATTATTAACCACATCGTTAGTGAATACATTGCACAGTGTAACAGCCTTGTTCGTCAAGATAAACATCAAGAATTTAGGATGCTTACTGATTGGTGCTCAGGTCAGCTATCTTTGGTTTCAAAGGCTCTTCCACCACATTTATCCTCTTCCTTTATTGAACAATTATTAATCTTCAAAAAGGATTTAGAAAAGGGTCAACCTCAATTTGCAAAATTATTTGATATATATATGAAGAACATTATTTCTATATCATAAGAAAAGAAATTCAAAGTAATGAAGTTCATTCGAGCTAATCCATTGCGGTACCGCAATAAAACATATTGACAATTCCCTTCTCCATTAAACAATATTTTCATGTCATTGTTACTATTATCATTGGCTGACTTCTTTATCTTTATGAAGGCTTTAAGAAAAAATAGAACTATAATTCATTACTAATTTACTAATGCTAAGTTTGTCCATTTCCTTTAGATGAGAAATCTTTTAATCCTCATCTTGAAACTACTTAATTGTTATAATAAATAAAGAATAAAAATAAAGGTATCTGCTATTTTATTAATGATAATTTATATCTTATTTGCTTATGATATCACTAACTTCTAAAGTGATTTTTAGTCTTGGGGTGGTTTTGATCTTATCAGCCATAGGTGCAATTTACATAACATCACTAGCACAGGCACAAAATGGCGGAAATCAAAATCAGAGCACTAATACTGCTTCATCACAGTCATCATCCAATGGTTCATCTACTGCATCTCAGGAAGGCCAAAATTCATCCGGCAATTCACAAAATAATTCTCAAGGTACTAATTCCTCTGGTACAAATTCACAATCTTCTAAAGTTAATACCATAATCATTCCAGAGGGTGCTCAAACTCAAGGTTCCAAGTCTTATGATCCTATGAATGCACAGGTCGACCCAAATAGTAAAGTTACGTTTACAAATAAAGACAGCGTAGCGCATACGGCCACTGCAGACGACGGCTCATTTGATACTGGTAACATCCAACCCGGTGCATCCAAATCTGTTACCATCAAGGGTCAGGGCACAATCTCATATCATTGTACTATTCATCCATGGATGAAGGCAAAATTAACTGTATCTTCAGCATCCTCAGCCAATCAGAGCAATAATGGTAATGGAGAAGCTGGAGCTTCTGGAACTACTCAAAAAGGAAATAACACATCAAATGGCAACCAATCATCCTCTCAAAGCGGATCTGACTCCTCTCCCTCGAAAAACGCAGAAGGATTTCAATATAGAACATCAGCCACTGCGTTTAAGTTCGTGCCGGCTTCTAAAACTGAATTAGGTACAGAATCGAACAATAAAGATAATTGGATTTCTGCTAACCATGATATATTTGGAACTCGTCACAGTCTTCAAACTACAATAGACAAAGAAAATGTGAATAAATTACAGGTCAAATGGATACTTAATACAGATTATCCAATTGAAGTTCCTGCTCTTATCGTAGGTAAAACAGGATATGCTCAAAATAATGCTATGGAGGTTTTAGCTTTTGATATGAACACCGGTGTAAACTTATGGAAATTTGATCCTCATGTTGCAGATCAACAATCGCAGACAATACCAAGAGGAGTATTTTCTCATGGAATTACATATAATGATGGCATTATTTTCGCCCCAACAGGTGCAAATGGAACACTTGTAGCATTAAATGCAACAGACGGAAAACTATTATGGCAATCAGCTGCAATTGGTGATCCATCAAAGGGCTTTAGACTTCCTTCTCCACCTATAGTGTGGAAAGACTATGTATTGGCTGGTTCGGCATTGGGTGATGAACCCCCATTTGGTCCCGCAGCCAAAGGTTCAATCACCGCATTTAATAGAACAAATGGTGAAAAAATATGGAATATATCCACTGTTACAGGTCCTTGGGTTTCTGGAAAAAATGCCAGTGAGAATGGAGGTGCTACCGTATGGTCTGGCGGTTCCTTAGATCCAAAGACAGGAATCCTTTATGTACCAACCGGCAATGCAGCACCAGATTTTGATGACTCAACACGTCCTCCCCCTAACTTGTATACAAATTCAATCCTCGCTGTAGACGTCAAAACAGGACAAATACTATGGCATACCCGAACAACCACCTATAGCACACACGATTGGGACACTGCATGGGGAACCAGTATCGCAAACATTAGTAACACCAACGGTACTGTAAAGAAGGTAGTTATTGGCCAAAACAAAATGGGAAATGGGTTTGCTTTGGATGCGGTAAATGGCCATGTTTTATGGAATAAAACTTTGGGAATTCAGTTTAGAACAAACGTAGATCCTCAGCCTCTTGGTAGTGGTGCAACCTGGCCAGGAACCCAATACGGTGTAGAAGACTATAATGCAAACGATGGAAATAAGACATATTTTGCAGTAAGCAACATGGGATTCAATTACTTTAAAGACAAAAAGGGAACAAGTGGACATTTAGTTCCGTTATTTGATGCAATAGAAAATGGAGTGGGAAACGGAACGATATTTGCAGTAGACATAAAGACAGGAAATATAACATGGGAACATAACACAGAATTTCCAACATGGGTATCACCTCTTGTAACCGGAGGATTGGTTTTTTCCGGACACATAACAGCAACCGGCAAACCGTACAAATACAATGACTTTGGAGCACCTACAAATACTCCATTGGTATCTTCTGGCGTCATCTTTGCATTGGATAAAAATACAGGTCAGAAACTTTGGGAGTTTAATGTTGGTGCTCCAATTGGCATCGGAGGTCCGTCGATAGGCAACGGCACGCTGCTTGTCACTACAGGAAGTCCAGCCGAGATCAGTTCAAACAAAGGAGGATACATAGTAGCATTTAGTTTGCCACCAGAATCTTCTTTTCCTGCTTCACCGTTAGGATCTAACCATTCTACAAGTACAACAACATCAACTAATGCAAGTTCATTACAGAACAATTCAACTAATTTATCCAACGACGGATCACCAAAGGATAATAATACAAAAAATATTACTTTGGAGCAAAATACTGGCTCTGGCTTATCAATACAACAAATTAGCAGTGTTCTGTTTAGAGATAGCAATTTAAATACTGTAAAAGGATCTACCAACTTAACAAATATCTCTGCTTGAAAATAGGTGGTAATATAATATGGATAGTAACATCAGTGATACATATGACTCGAAAATAACAAATTCATACGGGATGTCAACTTTAGTTAAAGTAGGCAGTTATACTGTTAGAGTGTCGCTTTATCGCTTCTGGAATTTAATAATTTAAAGGAGAAGGTAGGAATTGACAGGCGTTCAGTTGGCAGGTGACCTTGGATATGGAGTACCATGGTTAATCTTCATCTTATCGATTGCAATTATAGTAACCACTGCTTTTTTTATATTTGTCTCTTTGTCTCCAAGGATCAAAAGAAATAGCAAAAATATTGTTCAAGATAGTGATATAAAGCACAAGCTATTCAAATATCATGCCGAAAGATATTGGGCCATTCTTGTTGCAGGTATCTTGATTTGGTTCTGGGTATTAGGATATCCTTGGATGCCACCAGTTGCATTTGAAAAAGGCCTTAGTTCTACAAATGACACTTTTCACCTTGTAAATGTTACGGCAGGACAATGGTTCTGGCAGTTTAAAGATGGTGGGATAGTCAAAAATAACGTTAACGATGGCAATAGCATGATTAGCAAAAACGATTCATCTGATTCATCTGCCTTGCAACCAATTAAATTAAAGGTTGGTGAAACCGTAAAATTTGTTGCTCATTCTATCGATGTTAATCATGGTTTTGGAGTTTTAAAAAGTTCAAAGAGCATGGACTCTCCACTGTTTCAAATGCAGGTAGTTCCTGGATATAATAATGAATTTTACTACACATTCAAGGAACCTGGTGTATATACTATTAGATGCTTAGAATATTGTGGATGGAATCATCCTTACATGACATCGCAAATCACTGTAGAGGCGGCTGCATAATAGATTTGAAAAAATCCAAGATGTTTTTTTGTTCTTATTAGGGGGATAAGCTTATGCTTAGACATACTTTTGACAAAGAATACGATACAGAGGAAGGGCCATCTTCTAAATTTGAAATTTCGTCAGATTTATCTAGTTTAACGAAAAAATTCATTGTTGCTGGTCTAATCTATTTTTTGATTGCTGGCAGCCTAGCCATAATAATGAGGACTATACAATCCAAAGTAATTATACTTGAAAACCAAAATCAAACATTCGGCCTTTTTTATACCGCTCTTACAATACACGGTCAGCTAATGTTCTTTGGCGTTGCGTCAATGTTTGTATTGGGAATAAGCTATTATCTTTTAAGCAAGTTTGCAAAAAAGCCTTTGTTTAGCTTCAATCTTGCGCTGTTATCCTTTGTGTTCTT
This sequence comes from Candidatus Nitrosocosmicus sp., assembly GCA_035274085.1. Taxonomy (GTDB): domain Archaea; phylum Thermoproteota; class Nitrososphaeria; order Nitrososphaerales; family Nitrososphaeraceae; genus Nitrosocosmicus. The sequence goes on along the minus strand of DATEOO010000412.1, from coordinate 1,987 downwards.
AAATGCTGGTGCCATAATGCTAATACTATCTGGAACATTGTTTTTTGGGGGCGGATGGTATAATCTTATGCCTCTTCCATTTAGCCCTGGAAACAATGGCTGGAGTACTTTATCTGTTAGTATATTTTTGTTTGCAGAATTATTAATAGGCATATCCCTTACTTTGTTTTCAGTCAATGTATTGACAACAGTTTTAAAAGGAAAAATTGCTGCCGGAATACAACAATCCGAAATCGATTACGACAAAATCGAAGATAATGCTTTTAACAATTCTCATAGTATAGAAGAAAATGAAGATAATAACAAATCAAAATCTAATGAAGACGACAAGGGAAAAATAGACTATTATGAATTAAGACAAATTCCTCCTGCTTTAAGATGGGTAACGGCTTTGGGCATAAGCTCATGGTTCCCAAGAAAGTATCGAAGCAAAATACCAGCAATTTCAATTGTAGTCATTGGAATTTTTGTAAATGCATTGGTTCAATTGATAGGCAACATTGGTTTATTCGCGCAATTGACTGTTGGATTCTCATATCTTTTGAATCCTTCAGAGGGGTATAATTGGCTATTAACAAAAGACTTTTGGTGGTTCTTTGGTCATCCCATAGTTTATTTTACTTTATTCTCATTTCTAGGAGCTGTATACTACTATATTCCTAGATATACTAAAAAAACGGTTCCTTATGATAAATGGGCATATCGATCTTGGCCATTTTATTTTATTTTTACAATGCTGGTTTTTTCACACCATGTATTTGCAGATATGCCTAATCCTGTATGGCTTCAAATGATTTCACAAACAGCAAGCTTTGGGATTGTTTTTCCATCAGGGCTTACAATAATGACTGTTATGATGTATATTTTCCGTTCAAGAATAAGATGGAATATCACCGCAATGTTCATGCTTGCTGGACTAGCAGGATGGGCCTTTGGAGGTTACGCAGGAGTAGAAACAGGATGGTGGGGCACGGATCTCTATTTACACAATACATTGAATATAGTAGCACACATACATTTTGTAATACTAGTAGGAAGCTTACTTTTTGCCTTGGGTCTAATCTACTCTATTATACCAGATATCACAAAGAAAGCCCTTTCAAAAACGTTAGGAATACTTCATCTTTTGTTGACCGTTATTGGTGGGTTCGGGCTTGCTTTTATGTTCCTATCATTAGGATTTGCAGGGGCAATACGTAGAGAAGCCATATTATCTTCAGATTTTAATTGGGCTCTGCCTTTATTGATCTTTTTTGCCCTTGTGATTGGTTTTGGACAAATCATTTTCGTCTTTAACGTGTTAAAGACACTGCTGCAAAAAAATTGACAAGCTGTCAAGAGATACACACAGGAGCAAAGATAAAAGAAAAAGATAAACTGACAAGTCCATTAAATTCTAATGACCAATAACAATATACAATCTACAAACGAGAAAAATCATGCCATACTAAAGTTACTAGCATTAGCATTTTCAATAATTGCTTTAATGCTATTGCAATTTTCTACAGAAATATCTCTGTTTGTAGAAAATAGTTTAGCTGCACATATGATTGTGGAGCACAGTATATTTTTTTTAACAGGTTATGTTGTTGCAGCTTTAGCAACTAAACAAATTGCGATAAAATTGTACAATCAAGTTAAATATTACATCTTTATGCAAAAAAATACATTACATATCAAGGTAGGTATACAAGAGAGAGATCGTATACAAGGTAAAAGTAAATATTTATGGTTTTTAACTGGAATTTTCTTGATGATTTTTTGGCACATTCCACTTGTTTTTAATTTTGCTTCATATGATGAATTAGTTCATCTCTTGCAGCATATTTCTTTTATCATTGTTGGGGTGTGCATCTATAAAATAATAAAAACTTTTGACTTTTCTTTTCTTTTATTTTTTTTTATATTAAGTGGAGGATTTATGGGTATAATGGGATTGGTATTAATCTTGACAAATTATCCAATTTATTCATATTATACTATTCAA
>DATEOO010000411.1:0-3596 GCA_035274085.1 Candidatus Nitrosocosmicus sp. | reverse complement strand
GTTGGCAATTTAATAGTACATAGGCTGATGGCACATAATAATAGAACCATACAAAAATAAAAAATGTTTCTGCATGGTCCACTGTTAAATTCATCCTAAATTTTGAATAGAAGGATGAAGCAACCTAACAAATATTGCTGATAAGGTTTCGTTCATTGATAGATACAACTCTGCTAAAAAGATGTACACTGTAAGTCAATGTAGGGAGCTGTGCGTATGAAGGAAGCTAAAATTAATTGGGATAAGTATTGGGAATCAACTTCTATTAAGATCATTTAAGTATAGAACAGCGTACGATAAATTTACAATTAAAATCTTGATTAATATCAGAAGTACAATTCAGGTTAGAGGGAACAGCATAAATATAGTGCGGTTAAACTCATATCAATGAATGTACGACATGTTAGATTAATTTTGGTCTCATATCCTCTGGTTACGCTGTCCCTGAAATCATTTGTATACCACATTTAATCGGCTAGGAAAAGCAAGTAATTATTATTATTATAATTATAAATTTTAGACCTGTGCTCCAAAATCGAGCATAACCAAGGCATATTTATTTGATTATATTAAAAGTATATAATCCTATCTTAACCATCCTAAATCAATTAGTCGATTTTTCATAAAACTTTATTGGAAATGTCTTAAATTTACCTCAAGAATTTACTACCTTAAACTATCGATTGATATGACAGATATGTATTTGGAAGTACTGACTAGAAATAATTATCATGCGAAAGGAAAAAATAATATTTGTATTTAAGAAATGAATAAAATAACAAATCCATTTCGAGATAGGCAAGTGTCATTTTGAAAAATTTAGGCGTACAACTAAGCAGCGGAAATTATGGAGGCAAATCGAAATCCTTTATGATTCCACTGTCTTTCCTCTTTAACCTGCTCACTGTATTTGAGGAATTCCATTACCATTATCCAAATCCATTTAAGAAATGTCATTCAAACTAAATCTGCCTAGTGCCGCAATTTATCCTAGCTATGCCTGGTAGTAACAACTATGATAATCTAAGTCTACCAATTTAACAGAAAAATAATTGTAGAATGAAAATTATAGGAAATAGTGTATAATTAACAGACCTCGACCATCGAGGGTGGAATATAGTTGACTTACCCAGAATCGTGAATTAGCTAGTATTGTTAGCAGCTTCATTTTTTTTATAGTTTGAAAGTAAAAGTGAAGATACTTTGTACTTCATAATCACGGTCAATATGTTATAATTACACGACTGATTTCAGCCGGCCCAAAAATAATTACAATAAGGATGAGATCTTTTCTCATTTTTTTTGGTTCAACCAAAAACCTTGATCCTAAACTTTACAAGAAATTCTTTTATAGGACAACAAACACTAATTGACGATGAAACAAACTCTCAAATACAATAAATCTTATCTAGCTGTTGTAGTTGCTCTGAGTGCTATTGTTACCTTGTTATCTTCTGGAGTAGCTCAAGGTCAGGACACTAATACATCTCAGAGTGAACTATTAAAATCAGCAACTAATACTACTGATGGAGGTAACAATTCCCTATTCATTAGTATTCCTGTTGAAAAAGGCTATGTTGATGGTAATTTGTCATATTTCATAAGTACGGATGCATCGGAGGAGAGGATTGTTTCCTCAGTAACAAATACGACCAAATTTGAGGTCAATTATGCACCGACTCTCAGTAACACGTCTGAAATTGCCCGTCAACAGGGTTTTGTATTTACAAATGGAATATCAGGAAATGGTACATTTGAACATCAACTCCCAGTTGCATCGGCAACTTCAGGAGATGAGGGGTATAGTCCTTTATTTGAAATAAATTATGTAAAATGGAACAATGAATCTCAAGCAAGAATCTTAAAATCTGCAGCTGATATAATGGATGCACAAGCAAAGGGTGAACTCTCTATAGAAAAATCAAACGTAATAATAAATAGTCCAGCTGTAAAGATAAAATAAACCCATAATTTTTTATTTTGAGGTAAGGTTTTGAATTAGCTTTTAGATTAAAAATAACAGATTCACGGAGGTTTCAATGCGTGCATAAATAATCATTCCAAATATTATCACATCGTTGATAGTCAAGTTTACAACGCTTACTGTTAAGTTATTCAAAAAGCCATTATAAGGGGATGGTTTCAATTAAAATCAAGTATCAGATTAGGGAAGGATAGTGAGGCATAATAACCGGGGTGATCTGTAATCTGATTAGAAAAATCATTTAAAGGTTTAATAGGCCTATTGAATATTCAAAGAAAAAGAGAATCATTGCGGCCTTTGTATTTTTTTGTGGCTCTGTTATCTGCAATAACAATTGCAAACCTCGTTATTATTCTTGCAGATTCAGATAGCAGATTGATTTACTCGAGTTGGATGTTGATTATTAATTCATCGATCGCAGCAGGATTATCCTTGATAGCTTTAGTAAAGGACAGATCCAACATTAAAAGGGACAAGACGGCTATACATCTTACTATCGGACTTGTGTTTTGGTTTATAGCAAATATAATTTGGGGATATTATGAAATAATACTTGATATAGTATCTCCAGTGCCGTCATTGGCTGATTTGTTCTTATTGTCTGCATATGGATTCTTAATCTACAGGTTACTGGTAACTTATAAAAATCTCGGACAAATAACTAACAAGAAAATAATCTATATCGTGTCAATTGGAACAGGCTTTTTCCTTATTTATATTCTGAATTTAATGCTTAGCTTGACTGAAATCTCAAGCTTTAGAGGGCTAATGTTATTTATAGTTACTATTGCTTACCCAATTTTAAACTCAATCCTTACAGTGCTGGCACTAACTATTCTTCTTAATATCAAGAATGAAAAATACCATTTTATCCCTTGGATATGTGAGTTAATTGGATTATTAGCAATAGTTATTGGAGATAGCTGGTTTGCCATCATAGTATTAACGGCTTTTGTGGAACAGATATGGATCTCGGCTATATTACTTTCTGCCCATTATTTACTGATTGCAGGAGGCTTGATATGGTATCTGCGCCACTATAATACTTGGGATTTTAGGCTATCAGACAACTTGATATCTAAAATAAGTAGAAAAATATTTTCGACTAGATTAATACTATTTCTTATCATTCCATCTGCTCTTGTTGTTTTTATTATTTTTTATTTGCCAATAAATTTTACAACCTTGGCAAATCAAATAGGCGTGTCATGGATCTATCCATCACTTCATGAATCCCCTCAATCAAAGGGTATCTATCAAGAATATCTAGTCGGGGCAATCATCCCGCAATCTGGCTCGTTATCCTCTATAGGAAAACCTGTTCTTGAATCTCTAAAAAAGGCTGAAGGCGATGTTAACGGTTATTTTGAATCCCATAATACATCATCTAGAGTCAAATTAATGGTAGCTGACTCAAAAAGTAGCCCAGAGGATTCTTTGGCTGCAATTAAGAAGTTATATTCATCTGGAGTTAGGATGATAGTGGGACCTGCTACCAGCACGGCTGTATCGGCCGTACTTGATTTCGCAAATGAAAACAATATTACTCTATTAAGCTATGCTAGTACTTCCCCTAAGCTTTCAATTGCTGGAGATAATCTATTTCGGTTGG
>DATEOO010000410.1:0-3542 GCA_035274085.1 Candidatus Nitrosocosmicus sp. | reverse complement strand
TTATCCTCTAACAAAACAACTTCTAAGCTCAAACTATTCTACTAATTTTCATAGTATATTCAATATATGTATTACTAAATCTAGGTTTTTATGTAACACTGTTATTATCTTGAATTCATTTGAGGTCGATAAAATTCTTTGCCATTGATATTGATGGAACATTAACTCTAAATGGGAATGGCGCTGTTAATCTTGATGCATTAGCAAAACTGCGATACCTAGTCAATTTGGGCTATAAGGTAATCTTTGTTACTGGAAGATCATCGTTAGAGGCTTTCATATTGGCCGTATATGGGGGAACTACTCCGATTGCCATAGGGGAAAATGGAGGCGTTATCACTACTTCCCCCGAAGAACATAGATTGTTAGCAAGTAAGGATAATTGTTTGAGGGGGTTCAATGTCTTAACTGAAAGTATCAAAGGCGTTATGCGCAAACCTGTTTTTCCAAGAATGACTGAAATCGTTCTTGAGAGGAGTTTTGATTTGAATGAGGGTAATAAAATCTTGAGAGAAAATGATCTTGATTTGAAATTGGTAGATAGCAATTATGCCTATCATATAAACGAAATCAAAATCAATAAAGGGTTTGGGCTCGCAATCCTTTTGAAGAGTCTCGATATTGAGTCTGAGGAAGTGGTCGCAGTAGGTGATAGTGAAACTGATATCTCCATGTTTGAGCAATCAAAATATAGCTTTACGTTTGAAAATTCTGGTGCAAATGTGCGAAAAAATGCAACCCATTTGGTTAGAGGAACGAATGGGGAAGGGTTGATAAATGCGATTGATTTGATAATGAGAGGAAAAGTATTCTAGTGATTTGAATGATTGTTGAAAATGTTGTCAATAGCATCGATCAATTTCTCGAGGAGGTATTAAAGTTCTACAACTTGACTAAATCTGATATTAATTTTGACATTTCTGAGCCACATGTGAAGGATTTTGGAGACTTTTCTACAAACATTTGCTTTTTGTTAGCAAAAAAATTAAAAAAGCCTCCAACCGATATAGCTGCTCATATTGTAAATACTATTTTACCTTCCAATAGCACTTTAATGAATAAAAATGGCTTGATCGAGTCAGTTTCATTCGTAAATCCGGGTTTTATCAATTTTAGAATTAATAATAAATTGTTCGTAAGGGAATTCTTCAAGGAAATAACAGATAATCCAAAACCCATAATCGAAAATGAAGGTCTTGCCAGTTCGAATGAATTAATATTAATAGAACATACAAGTGTAAACCCAAACAAGGCATTACACGTGGGTCATCTCCGAAATGCGGTAATAGGAGACTGTTTGTATAGAATACTTAGCATAACAGGAAAAGATGTCAGGGTCATAAACTACATAGACGATTCAGGAGTTCAAGTTGCCGATATTATCGTAGGTTTCAAACATGCGGGACTTCCTATTAAAAAGGAAAATGAAGACTCATCTAAAGAAAAAATAAAATTTGACCAATACTGCGGAAGTGAAATATACGTAAAAACTAATGAATTATACAAGAGTAGGCCTGATTTAGAAACCAAAAGAAAGACAGTTCTAAAGGAGTTAGAGAATCCCGAATCGGAGACTTCGCACTTCACTAAGACGATAGTTGATAGAGTACTAAAGGACCAGCTCAGGACATGTTGGAATCTAAGATGTCGTTATGATTTATTAAGTTTTGAATCCCAGATAGTCCAATCGAACCTTTGGTTCGATATTTTTTCAATTTTAAGGGATAAACAAATAATAAATTATGAAAAAGATGGAAAGAATGCCGGTTGCTGGGTATACAAGTCGAGAAACGAAGGAGATAAAGTATTAGTACGAAGTGACCTGACTTTAACATATTTTGCCAAAGACATTCCATTTGCAGTTTGGAAGTTGGGCTATTTGCGAAATCCCTTTGATTACCTGTTTTATACAAACCAATGGGACGCTTCAATTCTGTACAGAACAAACATCAAGAAGAATCAATCACAAAAAATAGGAACTGATTCACATATTGGGAAAGAACTTATCATTGACTTTAACAGAATAAGCAAAGTCATAACAATTATCGATTCTAGGCAAGAAAGGCTTCAAAATTTATTGTTAGAAATATTAGGAAAATTAGGGATGGATTCAAAGTATAAGTATCTAGGGTATGAACCAGTCATCTTAAGTCAAAGCTCTCTAAATAGCCTGGGTATAGATGGCGAAGATAAAAATTCATTACATATGTCGGGAAGAAAAGGCATTTACATAGAAGCAGATAAGGCATTGAGCATTCTTGAGGAAAGAGCAAAAGTAGAAACCAGAAGAAGGAATCCAGAACTCTCGGAAGAAGAAACCGCTTTTATATCTAAAGAGATATCCATCTCAGCGATAAGGTATTTTTTTATTAAGTTTGATTTAGGAAAAATGGTAACGTTTGATATAAATGAGTCTCTGAGTCTTGAGGGGGATACTGCTTCCTATATCCAATATGCTTACGCCAGAGGAAAACGGGTTGAGGATAAGAATTTTGATTTAATTTTAAAGAAGCAAGATAAAACTGAAGAAGAAACCGAGATGAATTTATCTTCTACTGAAATTGAGTTGATTAAGCATATGTGCAGATATGATATTGAACTAAAACAGGCGGCTAATAACATAGATCCAAAGGTGCTTTCGAAGTATTTATTTCAACTTGCTACAATGTTTAACAATTTTTATGAAAAGTCTCCTATATTAAAGGAGAAAAATGAGGTACTCGCTACATACAGAGCCTTGATATTAAAAAAGAGCCTGGAAATTCTAAAAACTTGCATGAACTTAGTAGGAATAACACCTTTGATGAGAATGTAATCTGAAAACAAGTAAAAAGATTAATAACTCTCAGAAAATCATTTTCTCTTGTATTGATAGATCTTTTCAATTGGGCTGAAAAGTTGGTATTGCAGTTTCCAGGATTGACACCCCATTATACCCAGCACCCAATATTTCCAGATATGTTCACATCTGCAGTCGTCGCAGCCATTATTGCTATTGGACTAAATTTAGCAATGGCTCTTTTGAGAAGAAAAACAACTAATATAGAAAAAATGAAAACTGTTATGAAGGAAACAGGAGAATGGAGAAAAAAATATACAGAAGCCATTAAGAAAAAAGATAAACAACTAATTGAAGAGCTAAAAAAGAAACAATCTCAGATGCAGAAGATGAGCATGGAAATGCAGCAACAACAGATGAGACCTATGATGTTATATATGATACCCTCTTTTATGCTATGGATATTCGTATTTCCAGCGATATTTGGCCAAACTGTAGCTCTTTCACCGATTGTGATACCATACTTAACCTGTTCTGCCGATAATGTGAAGATAGATACACCCGTTCATACTACTAATAATACAAATACTGAAATGAAACAAGGGCCCTGTAAGGTTCCTGGTCAGGTATTTCTTTGGGGGTGGTTCTTGCTAGTTAACTTTGCATTTAGTGGAATCATTGCGAAGGTCACCAATACTAGCATTCCCACATTCTAGTTTGGAATCCCGTCAAGAAGTCTCCTAATTATTTTAAAAATAAATAT
>DATEOO010000409.1:0-4478 GCA_035274085.1 Candidatus Nitrosocosmicus sp. | reverse complement strand
CATATATCAAATGTTTCTGCTAGAAATGGAATTATTAGAATAAGACTTGATGTGAAATAAAACATATTGAGTATTGTCTACAAACACTAGTCTTTTTTTACAATTGTTTTATTCTAGCAATTTTAAAGCTTGCTACTGCTAAGCACTTTTCTTTTTGGAAAAAATAAAATCAATTAAAAAATCATTTGTGAAAAAGCATGGTGTTGAATATACAAAATCTAAATAAAGATTTATAAGATATCTTTCCACATTTTTGAATATAATGTCTCAACGACAACCTCCAAAAGTTGACGGAGGCAAAATTTCACGTAGAGATTTTTTAAAATTGCTTGCAGCCGCAGGTACAGTTATGACTTTTACTCCTTTCGTAGATTGGGGAAAATTTTTGCCTAATCCCAGAGAAAGTACCGGAGAGAGATCAAAGGTGGTGCTGCCCGACGGAAGTCAAGCAAATGTCAATACATTCAAAATAAATCATGCAGAAGCTGTTGTTTTCCCTGTATCGGAAGATCCTGTGTTAAATGAAGAAGCATTCAGGACTTGGCAATTTATTAGGTTACCACCAGAGCTTGGGGGAGAAAAAAAAGATGCATCTGCCTTCAGAATGTATAGCATGGTTTGCTTGCATTTGTGGTGCTTATGGAAATATTGGCCTGAAGATGGCAGAAAGCGTGGGGAATGTCCATGTCATGGGTCAATGTACGATCCTATGACTGGAGCTGCTTTTGCAGGTCCTGCCTCACTACAAGCACCACCTTCTAATGTCTTACCCATGCTGGATCTGGAGGTTGATGATGAAGGCAATGTTTGGATCAAACCCCCTAATTGGACTCCATCTGGAAATGGGGTAGTTGGATATGGGCGCTTCCTTACATAATCAAGATAATAGCCTGGTAAGGCTATTCAAGTGGATCTACACTGGTTTCGATAGAACAATATTCATGGGATTAAAATTTACATTACCCACCAAGTTTGTCAGTCCACTTGGATTCCTTGGAATGTTAACTTTTGTAGTCTTTATCATATTGGGTATCACAGGAGCTTTCTTGATGTTATGGTATGAACCTATACTCGACAGAGCATGGGATAGTGTAAGTAAGATCAACGATACGATCCCGTACGGATTTCATATGAGAAATATACATTATCATGCCTCCAATGCGATGGTTATGCTCGCAATACTGCACATGTATTACCAGTTTTTCAGTGGTAGATATAAAATCCGAAATGAAATGCTATGGGTAACAGGCATCTTATTAGGCGTATTAACTATTCTCGAAGCTTTCACAGGCTATGATATTATTTTTAGCGAAAGAGCTGAACTAGCCATTTCTATAGCGGCGTCGCTGACTAATTCGATCCCTATTTTAGGGCCCGATATGATGAACGCGTTTTTCGGGTCTGGGTTTCATGACTTTGTACTCAGATTCTATGCCTTCCATGTGTTCTTCTTGCCCATTGTACTGCTGGGATTAATGGTAGTACATTTTCCACGATTTTTGGTATTTGATGTTCCTATGGTAATGGCTGTAGCGGGAGCGATAATGCTGACCGGAGGGGTATTTCCAATTGATATGGGACTTAAATTTGATCCAAATGTCCCGCCGGGAATTACAGTTCCAGAATGGTATCTTACAGGGCTGTATTCTTTCTTAAGAAGTCAATTCGACAAGTTTACTACAGGTGTAGCGTGGCCTGGACTATTCATATTCACCTTGTTAATAATTCCATTCATAGATAAATACAAGAAATTCTCTTGGAAGGACAGGCCGATTATAACCGCGATAGGTATAACTAGTATAGCGCAGATCATTATTACTACATATTGGGGATTCTATATCGATCCAGATAGAACCAAGTCTTTGTTGGAACGATTGGTTATTGACCCGATTTTTCTATACACCGTAATGGCCTTGCTAGTTCCATTGTCATTTGGGTTTACGTACTTGATGATCAAGCTGGCGAAAAATGCAGAAGCTAATGCAAAGAAACAAAAACCTGCCGAAAAGAATCCCATACAGCTTCCTACCAAATGGTTGTATATCCTCTTTGTAGCCCTAATAGCATTTCAGGTTTACTTGAACATAGCTGCTTATTACGCTGTATTAAATGGTATGAAGAACTACTCTCTCTTCTTAATAGGTATATTGATGCTCGTATTTGCGGGAATGTTCCATCTTTATAGATATGGCCGGGGCCTTACCAAGTCAAATGTGGAAGTTGTAACAACCCACAAGCGAAAATTCGTTTTTCCATCATTTGGCGCGGGCTCTACAAAGTCATTACCGTCTAAACCTACCAAGGCTGGTGAACTATCTGATTCATCGGACCGGATCTTTAATTCTCCATCGGATAAGTTACCAGAAGATAAAAAACCTGTTCCGGTTCCTGAAATATCTTCATCAAAAGGAAGTTCTTTACCGCCGTCCTCAAAGAGTTCCACAACAGGTGTCGATGCGAGTGTTGGGCCTAAACCATCTGATAAATATGATCAGAATTTGCAAACTACTGCTGCTAGTTCATTACACTCAATCCAGGATGAACAAAATGATGAAAAATTGCACCAACAGGTTAATTCCACTGAATCAAACAAATCTACTTCAATTTCGAACATGGTGGAATCAAAAACTACTAATCCTGACACGAACCTTCCCTAATTTTTTTTACTTTTGCAATTGTATCTCTTGGTTTCTTTAATTTACTTTACTTTAGGTTCTTTCTAATGTTATGGTCTCATAAAAAAAAATATTTATTATTGTAGCAAGAAATAAAATCTAATTGGAAAAAGTAAAAAAACAGTCCCAAATCGGCGGGATTAGTATTATTTCCTTTGTAGTAATAGTCACTGTTAGTTTAGCATACTATCAATTCATTTACGTTCCAGCAATAAATTCAAAACCTGAGGTTCCAGAGGCAGTCTTGAATCCATCTGGGACTACTGATATTTCTATAGCGGAAGGTGCATCACTACCTGCAAATCCAACTTTCTTTGTCCCCAAAGAAATAAGAGCATCGCTTGGTGTCTCAAATAAGGTGGTTTGGACAAATCATGATGTTACTGCTCATTCGGTAACGAGTGATAATAACTATGTAGACCCTATAAATGGACCATTCAATTCTCTATCTACCATAGGTCTAATTCCTCCTCAAGGTACATATGACTTTACTTTTACCCAGAGGGGTGATTATTTGTATCATTGCGAACCTCATCCTTGGATGACCGGTCAGGTATCAGTCGAACCTAGCTTTGGATAATTCTTTTATTTTTTTATTTTGATAAATTTAATATCTGATGCTATTTCTTTATGTTCCTGAATTAGTGTGGCTCTAAACTTGACAACTGATTCAGCATTGTTGGGAACGTGTTTTGTAATAGCTTTCAATCTTATACTACTTGGGTTTTGCAGTTCTTTTTTCATTATAGAAAGTCTCGCATAGGGGTGGTTAATTTTTTTACCATTAATCTCTGTGTATGTAAAAACATCTGAGGAATCCTCAATTTGAGAATTAATACTTATGCTGTCAAACCTACCAGTATAATTAATTGTTATTATGCATTCTAACTCTTCTCCAGCGTTGATTTCTTTGTTGTTGAAATCTAGAAAAATATTCATTGTTTTTTCAGCACCATTTGTGTCATACTTTCTCTCCATATTTTATCTTCCTAAAGATTGTCTTTTTTAATTCTATGGGTTGAGCAATCATTCTGCTAGGCTCTGTAAAGTTAACGCAAAAGCTTGAAGTTTCTTTGTTTCTATGATATAATTTGTCTGTCAAATAAGGAAGTGGAATTAAACCACAAGTAAGAGAATCAACATAAAGTCATATAAATTACAATTATAAACTAATAGACAACCATTTCAAGAAAATTTATTGGAACACGCAATATAGTCTTGTTGAGAAATAATGGATACTTAGTCAATTCGACAAGCTGTTTTAGTAAAGTCATCCAAATAATAAAAGCTGCTACTGTTATATCACAGCTCAAAGTTCTAAAAAATCAAATAATGTTTGAATCCTGATGATATTTATGTACGTATCAATGGACAATTCGGACACCTGGCATACTATAGTTTACAAAATTACAATTTCATAAAAAAATAAATCAATAGCGTACGGCTTTGCCTTCTGGCTTGTACTTACATAACCCGCAATGTCACAAACCTATTCAGCGAAATTGGCACTCTTTTTGACCATAATTTAACTACTGCGGATGATAATTTTTTTTTATATTAAAGACTTATCGCTAAATTTAACATTTTTTAACAGTTGTAACTTTTCTTTTAGATTTTCGCCCTGCAGGGTCCGAATTCAAAATCACTATTATTAAAATAATATTACTCTGATTGATCAAAGTTTAGAAGATTTGAAATAGGTTATAAAGTTAAGATTTGTTATTGCTGTTATAGAGGGATATACAAACAAATCTAACCATTGTTTGACCTGTTTGAGAGTACAATTCCTCATTCTATGCTTTC
>DATEOO010000408.1:0-6181 GCA_035274085.1 Candidatus Nitrosocosmicus sp. | reverse complement strand
ATATTTATTGACTTGGTACCTTACTATGTTAATGCCATGGTAGAATTTTGAAATCTATTAATAAATTAAAAGAAAAAAAACGATATTTAATGTCAATAAGATACATACAGAAAAGATAAACTGTATGTTAAACTACAAATTGTGCTACTCAGTGCTTAATAAAAAGCGTTTTGAGCAATGCATCAATCCGGAGAAATGAGTGGCCCGAAAAACCTTATTACGGTTTATACTTGTGTACCTATCCAAAGTCACTACTTAATCAATATCCCTTTAATGTATTTCTATCAAGACTCATTCATAATCGTGATGTAATGTAGATATAGATGGAAAATTAATTCAACAATACATGGCAAAGATCTCTTGCCGCATATCGTCATGAAAACAATATTAAAGTTTATCAGGCTAAATTGAGGTATGATTTTAGATTGAATAATTCACACCAGAGCATCAGAGAAAGATGGGCCTTAGGTCATTACAGAAGTATTGGCAAAGTGATTTCTCCAGTCTCTGCTAAGCTAGTAAGACTTGTTAATGTTAAACCTGTAGATTCTGTTTTAGATGTGGCATGTGGATTTGGTAACACTGCAATAACTGCACGCAGAGCGGGTGCAAAGGTGACGGGTATAGATATTACGCCTGAGCTTTTAGCACAAGCAAAAGAGGAGGAGTCCATAGCAAAAGTCAGCGGAATTGACTGGAGAGAGGGTAACGCTGAAAGCCTTCCATTTGAAGATGAGTCATTCGAGATTGTATTATCCACCTTTGGTCACATGTTTGCATTAAACCAGAAGGCAACGGCAAAAGAGATGCAAAGGGTTCTCAAGAAAGGAGGGCGAATAGGATTTGCTACATGGTCACCAGAGCTTGCATGGGGAAGAATGTATGCAACGGTTTTAAAGTATGTGCCTGCTATACGAAACAACCAGCAACCCCAAACACCACCTACCTCCCCTATGCAGTGGGGAGTACCAAGCAAAATTAAAGAACTATTATATGATGTTAATAATATGATTTTTGAAAGGGATACTATTGAATATCCTATACTTAGCCCAAACCACTATTGGGAGGAGATGTCAACAAAATCAGGATCAATGATTCAATTAATTCGGGCACTTGTCAAGGAAAATAAGTTAGAAGAAATAGAATTAATTAGAAAAGACTATCTTAAAACCTTGGAGCCATACATGCATGACAATATAGTGCGATTAGGCTATTTGCTAACAATAGCAACAAAGGCATAATTATAATATCTTTTTATTGTAATAGTTAGAAAAGTATGGAACTAAAGCATATGTGTTCTCATCTTATGTCAAAGCTGTAACTACTTCTGTTTTAGGGTTGCATCAAAGCGCATCCCCGTTTCAACCTTGATTTTCTTATTTACGCCTAGCAATTTGTTTTTCTTCCTCTTCCTATCTAAAACCAAGTAAATATTATAGGCAAGCGATGAAAATCCAGCTAATTCCAATAATTCAGATGCAATAATGGTATTTTTATCCAGAACTATTGGTTTATCATTTACATATACTTTATTTTCTCTTTCGACTTGGGTTAATTTCATAAAATATGATCATGTATTGTGGTCATAATTTATAAAACTAGTATAAGAAGGTCTCCAATTGATGATAAAAAAGCATCTCTGGAGTTTTATATTTTTAGATATTCTTGCTTTACTAATTAGATAGAAAGGTGGTGATTATCAATCTGTCCGCGTTAAATAATCTTTTTAATATTTTCACAAAATTATACATTAGTATATTTTACTGGTTAAATATTTTGTAGAAATTCAATAGGAATGAGTATCCAAACTATAATATAATAAATTTCACTTATACAATATGATTATAATGAGTAACATAACAAAAACTAGTAAGATTGGAGTATTTGCAATAATGTTTATTGCTGCAGCACTCGTTGGTTCAGTCGTAGCCTTTGGCGATAACATGGCATTTGCAACTGGCAAACATAACAAAGCAGAGCAGGGTATCGAACAAGGACAAGCAAGCGAGCAGAATGCACAATGTGTATCTGGTGAAATCACATTCGCATCATGTAACAATGTAGGAATACAATTGCAAGAACAATTAGGCGACATGGCTCTAGGCCAACAATAAAAATTTTTTTTATTTTACTATATATTATAAGCATTAAATTTTTCTTCTTAATCTTGTACTGTGTATATCAATTGCTAACAATAGCATAATATTTTTAATTAGCGGAATCTAGAATTATGGATCAAATATGAGTATTATTACTAGTTCTTTTTTTAACCACGATATGTTTTATTTGTTTTGTACACTACCTGAGCGCTCATTTGTATCAAACTGATGATATGGATGGGCTAATTTTTATTGGTGTATATTACTAGCTTAAGAAAAGTTTATGCATATTTTCTTTGGTCAAATGCAATTTGTAAATCTGATCATTATTGAGGATAAATACCTGATCATGTATTTGAAATAATTCTATCATTTCTGTTGTAGAAGCTTTAAATAAATTATTCATTTCATATGCACAAAATACCAATCCTTCTAATCTATTCCTGTCATATTCTTTTTCAAGATAACATGCTTCCTTGACCGACGAGTCTGCAATATCGTTAATGAGGAAATCAAGCAAGCATATTTCTTTATTCTTAGAATTCAATGAAATGTTCTGCAATATGTCATTAAGATGTTTAAGGAAATCCTTTTGGGATGACTTGTATGGTGTTATTGTCCCATCAAACCAGTCTAGTTTTTCTAGTACTTCTGTAACTGACGAATTAGATGACCGGACGAAACATCTAAACCATTCCCCTTCCTTAGCCAACTTATCTAATGACTTGATCATTCGAATGACAGACTCTGAGTTATCGTATAAAAGTAAATGGTGTCGTTTTGGGATTTCGTTTTGTTTTTTTAGCCATTGATCTACGGCATCCTTTACAATTGAATTAATAGAAACACCCTTTTTTTTAGATTCTTCACCCAGTTGAGAGTGAATATCATCGTCAAAGCCGCGGATTATCATGTTACGGGCCATATATCAGTATATAACCACCAGACATATAAGTGATGATATCGAGATATCACGAAAAGAAAAGTATTTATATGGTGATATCGTGATATCACATTATGAGTCGAATAAATATATCAAATAGCGAAATGGAAGCAGGTAACAAAGAGAGTATGAAAAATACAAAAATCGGCAATGTTTGGAAACTAGGAGATTACCGTAGTATCTCTACAATGCTTCCATCAATATCTTCTCATCTTGTAAATTCAATAAATGTTCAACCTGGAGAGGAAGTTCTTGACATTGCTTGTGGAAATGGTAACACTGCGATTACAGCCGGGAGAATAGGTGCAAATGTGACTGGAATTGATATCACACCGGAACTTTTAGAACTAGCTGCAGAAGAAGCAAAAATTGCCCA
The DNA here is from genome assembly GCA_035274085.1 of Candidatus Nitrosocosmicus sp. Classification (GTDB taxonomy): domain Archaea; phylum Thermoproteota; class Nitrososphaeria; order Nitrososphaerales; family Nitrososphaeraceae; genus Nitrosocosmicus. Next base: position 2,763 of record DATEOO010000408.1, on the reverse strand, counting down.
AGTAGACGGGATAAGCTGGAGAGAAGGTGATGCCCAGAATTTACCATTTGAGGACGAATCTTTTGATGTTGTTCTTTCAACCTTTGGACATATGTTTGCCCCTCAACCAGACCTCGTTGCCAAAGAAATGATTCGAGTAACAAAGAAAGGTGGTAGGATAGGATTTGCAACTTGGCCACCTGAACTTGTTATAGGATCAATATTTAAAGTAAATGGTAAATATTTACCTAAACCAGTTAATAGTCCCCCATCGCCAATACTTTGGGGTGTTCCTGAAGTAATAGAAAAAAGATTAAATGAAGTAACAAAAATGCACTTTGAACGTGGAACTGCACTCTTTCCTATTCTTAGTCCATATCACTTTTGGGAATTCATGAGCACAAAATATGGACCATTGATTAATACTATACAAATATTAAAGAATCGTGATGATCCTAATGAAGCCAATTCACTTAGAGATGACTTCTTGAAAGCAATAGCTCCGTATTTCCTTGATAACAGTATAGGATTGGGTTATCTGTTAACCATTGCTAAAAGATAGTCAATTATATGGTATAAGGTATAAATAAATTCATATATTGCAGTAACGATAACTATACAATATCGTTTCTATCACTATCTTCATTTGTTTCTATCAAAGGCGTCTCGGGATCTACTATGTATTTTACTAACTTTTCTTTATCTATTTTAATACCCAAAGCGTCACTTTTCTTATCATGATCAGAGATGATTATTTTTCTGGCCTTCATCCATTCAATGTTTTTGTCAAATGTATACAATATTTCTTTTCTATGATAACTAGCTTCTTCGCTTGTATCATAAGGTTCAAGTCTGGTGTCTATTTTATCATATAGCTCCTGTAGAGAACTAAAAGTGTGATTTCTCTCCGGTTCGCTTCCTAAGATCAAGTGTATATACGTCATCATACTTTTTGTTATTTCCAAGTCCTTATTCAAAGACCTTAATTGTTCTGTAGTATACACATAATTATTTATCTTATTTTTCTGGCTAATTCCTATTTATCTAACGGGGAAATATCTAAATGGAATGGAAAAAGGATCTGCTGTAGATTCAGTTGATATAATTTCATCAATATTATCATCATAATGGAGTTCTGATGCTTCAAAAACTCATGTTTGTTTGTCTCGGATGAAAATGTAGTAAGTTCATAAAGCATTTATAATAATGTAGCTCGGAATCTACCTATCTAAAAAATTTCATTTTTTTAGATATACTATATTGTATTGAACGACAAGGTCCCCCCACTATTAGTTGCCATCAATTTTAAATATTGGCAGGTGGATTTAATTATATAATGAATAGTCCAAAAGTTTTGGGGCTTGGCCTTCTGGCAGCCATAACATTGTTCTCAATAGTTGCAGTAACCCCTGGAGCTATCACTGTTTCCTCTACAATTCAACAAGTCAGTGCAGTCGAAAGTGGTGATGGCGGAGAGAGAGAGTGTTTATCTAGTTCATCGGCTCTATTTTTTGATAGTCAACCTGCAGTAACTACTGCCTCCGCATAATATTAGATCAGAAAAGCTATTAGATCTAATTCCTTTTTTTACTTTTTCCATATAGACAAATAATTGTTCATATCTCTTGATATGGATGTTTTTACCTTTTGTCCTATCTGGGTGAGGAGAAAGTGGGAAAGGAGATGTCATGTTGTTACATGTCCCAAACATTCCCTCATTGTAGTATATAATTGTCTAAATCTTGAGAAAAGAAATGGGCTTATGATAATTCTAAATGCATTGATTTTGATGGATTCTTGCTAAAGATCAATATATTTGAGTTAAGAAAATATATTTCTAAGAAATCTATTTGTTTAGCAAGATCTAAAATTTATTTTCTTTTGGTATTATTTCAAAAAAAGAACTAAAATAGAATAATCTCTTTGATCAGTTCAAATATACACGATATGGAACAAAGCCAACTGAAAGATCTTAGTAAATGTAGGAGTATTCTTAATGAAAATTTGTATCATTCTAATTTAAGATTAATAGAAAAATCTTTCAGATTATCTTGTACCTGAAATGGCTATGCTTTTTATAAAATAATAGCTAATCAGTATGTATGAGCATTAGTAAACCTGAAGATTTTGTAACATGCAAAGCATGTAATCATTCGAAATCCGTTCATGTGGCTATGGGTATGGGCAATGCTCCTCCTTTTTGCAGGTTGAGGGGTGCAATTGTCCTAGTTTTACATTATAATAATTCAAATTGGTTTAGAATTGCTAATAAATAATTATATTACTTGATCTTGTGATAGCAATGAACATAAAAGTCAAGATGACTAATAAAAAAACATTCATTATTTGAGCATTAATTTTTAAATATCTACTTACCTTGAGATTGTTCTTTTGCTCCAAATAAAAATTGAGACTACCTACTTCTGTCATTATATGGGTGAATCTGAACTCAAATGTATTTCTAGATTAATCTGTAACCGCTACAAGTATAACATTTATTTTTGGAATCAAATACTCCATCTAAAAAGCAAACCATGCCATCAAGATCTTTTATCTCCTTATCATGAGTAAAATATGTTCTTATTACATAGTATTTGCCATTCTTACTTGTATCTCTCCCAATAAACGCTATTTCTTGCCCGTTTTCTGTGGTTAAAATACCTTGCCAGTTTGAAATAGAGATGCCATTTTCAAAAATAATAGAGCGTCCTTGACCATCAAGATTACCGTTTGGAAACGAGTCTATTCCCTTAATCTTTCCTGTCCAGCTGCTTTCTCTTTCGA
>DATEOO010000407.1:0-3830 GCA_035274085.1 Candidatus Nitrosocosmicus sp. | reverse complement strand
TTACTTTCTAAGAACGCGTCAATACCTAAGAATACCAACAAACCTGCGGTTAAACTCAGAAAGAAATTATACTGATTTCTTGTAATTTTCCTCATAAACGGATACCATGCAAGCCCAATTAGTACAGGTATTACACCCACGAATATTCCTAACACTGCAAATACTGAGAACTGGTTGACATTAGGAACTGGGGCAGCAGCAGCAGCATCAATAGTCTTGCTAAATCTTGTTCCATCAGAAGTAGTTACCCCTATTTCATAACGTTCTGCTGTGTTCCATAAAAAGGGTATGATGACTTTAGCTTCTGAAAGCCTTGGTAATACTTGAGAGGGTTCAATTGCAGCAGATTGTATTCTGTCATTAATGTCTGCTTGAGATATTGTGACTTGTTCGGGACCGGTATTGCGTATAAAAGCCACCACTTGATTCTGATGAAACTCTACTTTTTCTATAGTAACTTCTGGTAGCGGGACACCAGAATTTATCAAGTTTTGACCGAATGGACTAGAAAGAAAGTAAATCATAGCAGCTAAGATTATCAGTGGTGTAACGGCTAAAACTAGTGATGAAATCTTTCTTCTTTTGCGTTTGGGTGTTTTTGTGATTGATTTATCTGTGCTGATATCAGTAGAGATCGGCTGCTCAGCATCTCTAATATCTCGTTTCCTTTTGTATTGTTCATGTATGTTGTCAATATTGTCAGATGCATTAATAGATTTTTCATATACCTCATTTGCACTTAATTCTTTATCTCCTGCTGCTTTTTCAAATTCCTTGTCAATCATTATCAAGTTGCACCTGGGCTTGAATTTGTACCGTACTGATAAGAAGGAATTATATTATTTGGATGACTTGGGTAATTTTGACTGGGATGAAGTAAGCCCTTGTTGACCTCATACGATGCAAGACTATATAACATTTCGTTGTTTTTCAACCCGATATGCTTTCCGTCATTGTGAATAGAATCTGACACGAGATTAGTCTGATTGTTAAAAACAGACACATTGTTGGGGCTTTCTGCAGTAACGCTACTCACATCGGCCCCTTTCTTCTCAGCTGGACTGTTATCTACAACCTTGAACATACCCATCCACCCCTTTTCTGAAAATTCTGTTTTGTGGGCATGAAACATGTAGTTTCCTGGATATTTGTACTTGAATTCTATAATACCTCTTTCTCCTTGACTCATGGTTACGATGTCGTTGAGCTCAGTAGGAGTTTGACTAGTTCCACTTGGGTAATAGTTAAACATGTTGGCATGCAAATGAAAGTTATTTATAGGATCAAACTCTAACATGTTGACGAGATAAATTCTTGTTAGTTTATCCTTACTGATCTCTATTGGATGATGCATATAGAAGAATGGAATTCCATTTACAGTGTAAAAGTTATTTTCTGCATCAAAGTCGGTATCATAACCATTCATAACCATGACCATTTCATCTGCCTGTGGTCTCGGAGTCTTTGGATCGATAATCATCACACCATACAGTCCATGTGCAATATGTTCTTCTAGAGGCGTCATGTGACAATGGTAAGGATAAACGCCGTATGGTTCGGCCGTAAACTCATACGTGAACTTGCCCTTGGGGCCTATCATGTCAAATACTCCATCCATCTCTGCTGGATGAATTCCATGGGTGTGTAATGAATGAGGTTTTGAACCATTATTTATGAAATTGATCTTTATCTTATCACCCTCCGTAGCTCGAATTGTTGGACCAGGTATTGTACCATTAAAAGTCCACACATTGTAAAAAACGCCTGGTGATATTTCTTTTATTTCTGAATCCGAAGCAACTAGTGTGTATTCTCTTAGGGTTGTTCCATTTGGATATTTAGAAACGTGTCCATAATTGAATTCACGCAAATATTTATTTGGATCTACAACAGCATTTTTTGAATTGCCAGCAATTGAGATAGGATCTAGTATATCTCCAGTTGATCGAAACACAGGATAGCCTGGAGTATGACCTCCAATCATTTTTCTATTGTCAGTAGAGTTTTGAGCATGGGTATCAAAAGATGGATTTAATGGGTTAAGTAGGTAGGAAGACATTATCAAAGCTATCGTAACAATTAATATGATTGAAAATAGGGGCACTATCAATCGCCTTAAATTTTGCATAATCTATATTACTTAACTAGGTTAATAAATGTTAGCCTAGGTTAAGTTTTTAATAGTATTATATTTTGTTCGTTAACCACCCCCGGTAAGATATGAAGGCTTTTTCATTGAAAATCATACGGTAATTTCAACCCTGGATTGTATTAATTCTGGATCTTCCTTTTTAATATCAAACAGGTCTTGCCTGATTGGATGAAAAATTGATAAAGATCATATGAAATAACTAAAAAAAACCAAACCAAATTAAACAATCATTAATATCTCATTTTCAATTAATGTATATGTTTGTCTGTAAATACAATGATTACTAATGCCAAAGTCATACTTTTCTAAAGGACATGAAAAAAAAGTTAGCTTTAGATCTATCAGGCTGGCTGAATTTCTCTGATACTAAGATTCTTAAAATCAAATGCTACATTATCTGCCCTAAAACTTGCTATGGGACCTGAGTTAGTTATGATGTAGTCCTTGGGCTTATTGCAATTTGCACTATTAAATTCTTTATCTGAACTATTTGCGTACCAACCGCCCTTATCGGTGATCTCATTGACCTTTTTCCACTCATTATCATTATTATCGTCGATAAATGATTCCATTTTTACACTACTATCATTGTCCTGGTTGTATATTATTGTCTTCCACCCAATCCACCTATTTAACAGCGGATTCTCAGTCGCCTTAGCTGAACCTCTAGAATCGGTGTATCCACCGGTATGCCAAATTTCCTTCTTCCAAGCAGCTTCTAGGTCTACGACATCAATTCCTCCATTTAAAGCGGTTCCCTCACAAGGATTTTGATCGTTATGTGAGCCTCCACGTGCGCGCCATGTGATATCGGGAGTTAATGACTCCGAGTCCCCATTGTCAGTTCCTCCTTTATCTTCTTGATTGGTATCATAGATTGACTTTATTTTGACATAGCCTGTCATCTCAATATTTTTCCAAGGCTGTTCATTATCTGGAGTATCTACATTCATTCTTATCTGACTGTTATTGATTGACCAGGCTAAACCATCATTTGTATTCTTAGCTATAGGAACATCTGATGTAATTGAAAAAGCATTGTCTTTTAGAGGATCTTGCATATTAATAAACCACTCTCGTCCACCTTTTACTGTTGGATAAATCTCGTCAATTCCAAATTTGTCCTTGCCCTCAGGTGTAATCACTTCTTGAGGCTCTGGTGGCTTCTCCCTCAATACAACTATATCATAGTAATAGTAATAAATTACAATAGTCGTAATTGTAATGATTATCAAACCTACTATTGCCAGGAGAGGTTTTGTTATAATCAATCTATATTTTGTTATTTTGAACCATTTTTAAACTTTGGTTCTTTACATTTATTTAGGGGCAGAGTCCAAACCTTGAGCCCTTGAGCACATTGATTTCATATTTTTCAATATTTTTTAAATTAAGAAAAGACCGTTGAGTATTGTTAGTTTAAATCTAATTGACTAATCAATTACTAAAAAGATTATCACAAAATTAGTAAACCAAATTATATATTAATTAGGTGTGTTCTATTTAAGTACCTGATATGAATTCTTATGGGAAAGTATAACAACTTAAAATCTGAAACCTTCTCACAATCTGATCCTAAACGAAAAATATTGTATTATCTTAAAGTCATGAATCGCGCAGGATTAAATGACTTGTCAAAAGCTATGAAGATTTCTAGGATGGCTGTACACAAGCATTT
>DATEOO010000406.1:0-2237 GCA_035274085.1 Candidatus Nitrosocosmicus sp. | reverse complement strand
GATATAACTAGTACCAACACCCTTGAAATCAAGAAGTATGACACGTAGGAGAAATTCAAAGACTCGATGTATTTTGGCATTAAACTCTCAATTTAAAAGGCTACAAAATTGAATATCTTAGAATCTGAAACCCCATTCTTGATAGAAGCAAAGACTTGCGGTTCCAGTAAGAAAAAGAACATTTATTATTATTTTATAGAGTCTTCTCATAGCTTGTGTCTTGATAAAAGCGAGATAATACCGGCACAAATTCAGGCCTGCAATACATTACTGAAGTATGCAAAAGATGAGTCTGATACAGAGGCGATAAATAGAGAAATGACAGAATTAAGGTTAACGTTAGATATGATGCATTACTGATGTGGCTAATTATACAAGGATGAACTAGCATGAATCTGACTACTTTGTTAGGTAACGATAGCCATATTTTTGCAGTTTACCCAAACAAAGACACGGAGATAGATGATTGTTTTTCATTTCTAAAGGAAGGTTTGGATAACAATGAATTTGTCTTAATATTACTAGAAGAACCATCTATACATAAACTCAACCACAAGATTTGCAGTGAATTTGGAAAAGATATTACTAAAGGAATAGATGATAGCAACAGTGTTGTAATAACTCCATTATCAGATTGGTATCACTATCACTATAGCGATTTTAACGCGGAAACGTTCCTTGCAGAATGGGAAAAAATTGTTTCAAATGCAAAGAAGATGAAAAAGAAGGGGGTGAGAGTTTTTGTTGAGGCTGATGAATATCTCATAGAGAGATTCGAAAACGCCCTAATCAAATTCGATGGGATACTTCAAAGCTATTTGTCGTTTCCAATCTCTACTATCTATGCATATAAAAGAAAAGATATTGAAGGAATGAATCCTCAACAACTTGCATTACTAAGTTTGAATCACGGCTTGGTTAGGACCAACGGATTATGTAGTAGCAATTATGGTAATGATAATCTTTTCCGTTATCCGTTTTGTAATCACTGCATCTGTTTGCCTAACGCTGATACGGTAACTAATAAATTATCCACGGATTCGATGAAAGTAGATGATAGAGAACTTTTCTTAAATGATACTATGACCATAGCATTATCTGATTTCATAAATGAAGGACTAAGACAAGGTGATCGCTGTATTTACGTTACAGCTAGAATTGGAAATGACAGCTTATCATACCAATTTCTGAGTAAAATTATTGACTATGAGGAAAATATTAAGAAGCACAATTTTCAGTTGATAGATTTTTCAGAACACTACATTGATTCACTGTCTTATAACATTGCTCCACTTGAAAATTTCATTAGATATCTAAGACGAGAGTCGATACTCTCTGTAACTGGTAAAATAAGATTTGTATGTGATTGTGCGGGAACCTTGTTTAAGAATAAATATTTTGAACAGTGTATTGCCTTAGAAAACTGGTGGATAAGAAATCTTCCCAAAAATGTAATTCGTTTAACAATATATCCTGCACTCCTATTTTCTCAAACTCCTTATAAGTACAATGTAAAACCTATCCTATCTAATTCTTCAACATCCTTGATTATGTCAGACTGCACTATTAATTAGCCTTCTACTCCCAAAAATGAATTAAAACCTTGACGATGGTGACATGTCTATCACTGACCAAGGTTCAGTCACCAACCCACAACAGATAGTTAATCTACATCGTCTCCCTAATTTGAAAGATACTTAGTTTAGGTAATAATATGTTCAAAAGGTTCAAGAAAACGCCGAAAATAAGGTTGGTGGACAATTTGGTTTTGGCGGAACTTATTCTGACTCTCCAATCTATCAAGTACAATCAACCAAACAAGATAGTCAAGTAGTGTCTTAGAATTATGAAATGGAATTAAACTCCAGAGGGATCGCGAGTTCCCATATTTCGGGATTTGAACCTTACAGTAAAGTGAAGGGATCGCGGGTTCAAATCCCGCACTTCGCACTTTTTTGAGATTGATTTGAACTATACAAAGCGATGAACGTATTCAAATCCCACACCTCATATTTGATCATCCATAAAATTGATTAATCTGTTTGGATATTGTTCTGAGAAGTATTTCCTAGTGGTATTGTTTCCTTGCTGCTAAATCAAACTCTACAAGTAATTGTCAAAAGCGAAACTCATAGGGCTTTACATGTGATTCACAAAAATTAGAATAGTCTCCATTTGTTATTCAGAATGAGATTCCAGCCATGAATATAGATCTGCTAAAACATCTGGTTCCATTG
>DATEOO010000405.1:0-4189 GCA_035274085.1 Candidatus Nitrosocosmicus sp. | reverse complement strand
CGATAGAAGAAGTCAATATTTTGAGAAATGACATGAAAGAAATTACAAAGCAGATCATGGAACTAGTAAATCAAAGGATGGAAATTGCAAAAAAAATAGGAACTATAAAGACCAATTTGGATATTGAAATTATTGATGATAAGGTAGAACTAGGGATCAAGAGTTATCTATTTAGCAGCTCTAAATATATGAATTTAGATCCAGAGTTTTCTGGAAGAATTGTTAATATGCTAATTAACGAATCAATTAGAATCCAGAATTTGGAAAAAAATAAGTTGAAAGGAAACCAAGAAGCAAATAGACCTAGAACCATTTCTTCTGACCAGTCCACTCGGTCCATGTTTATTAAGCAAGAAGTTAATTCACATCTCAAATTTGAAATTAAATCTCATTTAGATGTGTTTAATGCAGCAAAAAATATGGAATTACAAGGATTTAAAATTATACACATGGAAGTAGGGGAACCTGATTTTCTACCGCCAGATGAGGTCAAAAAAGAATTGACCCAAATTTATGATATGCACAAGTTTCATTATACTCAAACTGCAGGTATCAAAGAATTGCGAATCGGCTTGGCAAATCATCTTTCTAATTTCTCATTGAAAAACGGTTTTGAAATTTTTGAACCAATTAGTCCTGACAAAATTATTGTTACGCCAGGAGGTCGGTTTGGGATATTTTGTGCATTTTCTGCATTATTAAAACCAGGTGATGAAATTATCACAATTGAACCCGCTTGGCCAGCTTGCTCTGACTGCGCAAATTACCTGGGTGTAAAGAATAGGATAGTAAAGACTAATTTAGAACAAAATTGGGAGCCTGAAATATCTGAAATAGAAAATCAAATTAATCTTAATACAAAAATAATCTGTCTAAATTATCCTAATAATCCAACAGGCAAAATCTTGAAAAGAAAATCATACGAACAAATAATGGATTTAGCTCGCAAAAACGGGATCTATCTACTCAGTGATGAAGTTTATTCTAATTACGCCTATGAACCCTATCGTAGCATTGTTAATTTCGACTATGACAAATCGATATTATTGGGATCCTTTTCAAAAACATTTGCGATGACTGGATTCAGGGTTGGTTTTGTATATTCTAGAGAGAGCTCACTAATAAACAGGCTCATTAAAATACAAGCGTTAGCTTTAACTTCAGTCGCAGAGCCTATGCAATTCTGTGCATTACTTGCACTAAATTCGGATCCCGAAGGAAATAATAAAATAATGAAGAAGCGTTTAGAAATAATGTGTAAATATTTAAAAAAATTACCTTTTGAATACACATACCCGGAAGGAGCAATGTATGTTTTTGCAAGAATCAATCAGGATTTAAATTTGACCGATCTAAAGCTAGTGGAATTATTGTTAAACCACGGGGTGGCGGTAGCACCGGGAAGTGGGTTTGGCTCAAACTATTATGATTTTATAAGATTATCTACTTGTTTAGAGGAAAAGAAAATGATGGAAGGTTTAGAGATTATCAGTGATTTGGTTGATAAGCTTTAGTAATACTGCTTCGACGATAATGTCCTCTTTGACGTGATTTGATCAAAATGTCAAATATTCTAATTGTTGGAGCTGCAGGGAGAATGGGAAAATGGTTTTTTGATTATTTCATTAGTCTACGCAAAGAGCAATCTAAAGATCAACATATGGCTAAAAAAACAATCCAAGTAGAGAAGATTTTCCTAGTTGACATTCGTAGAGTAAGTTACTTTAAATTATCAGATGCTGATAATGTTTATGTTTCAAAGAGTATCAGTAAATTTCTAGATGATTCAAACATCATAATTTTATGTACGCCTATCAAGGAAACACTTAATATCATTGATAGATTTGCTATGATTTTCAGACCAGGAACAATTATTATTGAAATATCTTCAGTAAAAAATCCCATTCATGATTATTTATCAAATATTTCCCAGAAATACAATTATTTGAAATTTCTTTGTATCCATCCGATGTTTGGGCCTGGCGCTCAAGTGAATTCGTCAAAAAACATCATACTGTATGTACCACTTTGTTTATCTACATCTAGCAGCGAATCAAGAGCCCTGGGTAGATTGTTTCCTGTATTCAATAGGATCCAAATTAACACACCTGAAAAGCATGATACTCTAATTGCTATCCTTATAAGTTTAATCTACTTCATTAATCTTATTTTCTCGAAACTCTTGATTGAAATTGCAACTAGCGAAACCCTAAAGAACGAAAAAAATTTATTAAAATTGTTAAAGCAGTTATCTGGTAGCTCATATAAAATTCAATCGTTACTGAGTGAGAGTATATTAACTGATGATGTACCACTTTTCTTGAATTTATTTTTAGGTAGCGACAAATCAATCGAGATTATTAGCAAGTATGGCAAGATTTATGATACAGTATCAAAGAAAGTACAAGAAAAAGATGTAAAGTACTTAGAGAAACTTGTAATCAATACGAGAAAAAAAATCAAGAATCAAATAGATATTGATTACTCTTATGATTTACTTTATCGGTTTTTAAACAATTGAATTTTTTAACAAGCATTACTTGATCAATAAGAACATATATGATTTCATTTTCATTTTAAATCATGACAATAAAGAGATGGCTTGACAATGAGGTCTCTTTGGATCCATTAAGGAATCTAAAGATTGCGGTTATTGGTTACGGTATTCAAGGTGCGGCTCAAGCATCTAATATGAAAGATTCGGGTCTAGATGTTTGTGTCGGACTACGTCCAAACGGAAAGACCTGGGCAAAAGCACAAAATGATAATCACAATGTAAAGGTGGTTAGTGAAGCAGTTAAAGATTCAGATATTGTACATATTCTGATCCCTGATATGGAGCAAGAAGAAGCTTTCAAAGCCGAGATAGCTCCACATTTAACTGAAAATAAAACGATCAGCTTTTCACATGGTGCTGCTATCCATTGGAAATGGATCGATCCTCCTAAAAATATTGACGTCGTAATGATTGCACCAAAGGGGCCAGGACAAAGGGTTCGTGAATTATACTTAGATGGTTTTGGGACACCTTCTCTTGTTGCCGTGCATCAAGATCATACAGGAAAAGCTTGGGATAAGGCACTGGCACTGGCCAAATCAATTGGGAGCACAAGACCTGGCGTTTTGGAAACCACATTTAAAGAAGAAGTCGAAACAGATTGGTTTGGAGAACAGGTCGATTTGTGTGGTGGGGTACACCAAATGATTTTAAAGTCATTTGAAACACTGGTAGAAGCAGGATATCAACCGGAAATAGCCTATTTTGAATGCTTGCACGAACTAAAGCTTATCGTAGATTTAGTTCAAAAGTATGGTATTACTGGTATGTATAACAGAGTCAGTGAAACAGCAAGATATGGCGGTTTAAGTAGAGGCAAACGGGTAATTGACAAAGACACTAAAGCAAAAATGAAGGAGGTACTCTCAGAGATCCAATCAGGACAGTTTGCAACTGAGTGGGTCAGCAACTACAAGAAAGATAATAAATCTGCTTTCAGCGTGATGCTGCAGGAGTTAGAGAATCATGAGATTGAAAGAGTAGGAAAAGATTTGAGAAGAATGATGTGGCCAGAAGAAAAGGTGGATTAATAATCTAGACTCATCCTTCTGATTTACCCAAAATGTCACTTCTTTTTTACATTTTTTACAATATGCTCGATAATTTTATCTAGGGATGTGCCAGGTCCAAAATTTCCAGTAATACCTGCCTTCTCTAATTCACCCTTATCTGATTCCGGGATTACTCCTCCTCCTACCAATAATATATCTTCAACGTTTTGTTCCTTTAATAATCGAGCTACTTTAGGAAATAGTGTCAAGTGTGCCCCATTAAGTAGACTCATGGCAATAACATCTACATCCTCCTCAATGGCGGTTTTTACAACTTGTTCAGGTGTACAGAATAATCCCGAGTAAATTACTTCCATTCCTGAGTCTCTAAGCGCTCTACAGATTACTAAAGCTCCTCGATCGTGACCATCCAAACCCAGCTTTGTAACCAAAATCCTGATTTTCTTTTGAGACAAGTCCTTTGAATTTTTCTTCTCTGTGGTACTTTTTATCAACGAAGTGGCCATATACTATAATATCATATATCCAGAGCTTAAAATATTTTATATCCTAAACGTATATCTTTTAGTTCTGAAGTTTATTATTGCGTAGAAAAACCAATTCGAACTTTATCATAGTA
>DATEOO010000404.1:0-2941 GCA_035274085.1 Candidatus Nitrosocosmicus sp. | reverse complement strand
TATTCCTGATCCCATAATCAATACTATGGTTTAAGAGAGCGGTGGCAAAACCATTATTTCTATAGAGCTTATTTATCCGTAGCCCTTCAATCCATAATGAATTATTTAAACATTGAAGAATATGGATGACTCCTACTATATATGATTTTGAAGTGAAAGATGATAACTGAGTTTCACATACAAATAGCAGACTTGATGGCTCACTTATCCAATTATCCCAAGCTCTATCAATATAATCCCCCCATTCAAACGTATTCATGCAAAAATCCAAGACTTTATTTTTGTCGGAGGATCTAGCCTTACGGATATTCATATCAGAAATGATCAAACGCCCAAATGATATTATAATATGCCGATCAAATCATGGCAAGCTCTAAATGCTACTCTAAATGCTACTAAATACAATTTTTCAAAATGATATAATCGATATTCAACCATCAAGGATGATGATATAGATGAATAACCAAGAATACAGTAGGTGTATTCCCTATTAGTATAAGATTCATGAAATCTTTCGGGTTATGTTTAGAGAAGATGAAAGATATTTGATTAATTTTTAGACCTTGATCTTTTAGTTTATTATAAAGTAAAATATATCCAAACTATATGCTGAAGAGTACATATGACTATATTCTAACAATTTGCTACGTTTGGTTGATTATTAATGGTTTTTTTATAGTCATTACATTAGAAATAATGATTCTTTTAGGTTTCATATTCCCTCTTCTCATTATAATTATACTAAATAGAGAAAAGAAAATCAATATAAAAAATAGCAACAAAAATCGAAATAGAGATGGAAATCCTGAATTATGATAAGTTTTGAATTCTTAACAATTTTAAATAAGATAGAATTGATAAAATCCGGGTAGCTTAAAATATGGTGTTTGTTACTTGCTAATCAAAATCAAAAAAAAGTAATGAAAAATCCTAGTTGTTTCTTTTTGTAACCATATTGACTAGAATTCACATCTACGATAATTATATCGTTGTTGTTTCAGTAATTTTCTTACATCCCTTGGATAATCGTCATAATTTCCAGGACGTTTAGTTGAATATACATGTTCTTAATCATATCTTTTAGAAGCATTAGCGATTTTTTTCTATTTCTCCTACATCTAGTCATATACCTTCGCAAGACGGGCAGAAATCGATATCAACTTCATATCCTTGCTTGGGAGGTATAATGGTTAAACAATTAGGACAAGTTAATTAATTAACCATACAAAAAATAAGATTTTTCCAATATTAATCTATTTTATCGTAATTCTTATCGTTAAATTTGATAATGTTGTCCCGATAACAACTAATTAAGTCCATTATATTCCATCAATAACTACTTTTTAAAGCCATTTTACATTTATATCGAGAATTACTCATGCAAAATTGAAAAGCCTTTTAATTAATTGCATCGTAATTATTTCATGAAACTGAATGGAAAAGTAACTATTATTACAGGTGCATCTGGTGGAATTGGAAAATCAGTAGCACAAAAAGTACTTGAAGAAGGTAGTAAAGTGGTTTTAGTTTCTAGAAATAAAAATAAATTAAAAAAAACGGTAGAGGAGTTGGGCAAGAATGATAATTTGATACACATGGCCGTGGATGTATCTCATGAATCTGAGGTATTAAGTGTCATTGAACAAACATTGACTGCATTTGACAAAATAGATAATCTCATAAATTGTGCAGCAATAATTAATGATCCAACACCATTCCATTTAATGACCGAAGATCAATGGACAAACTTGATTAACGTTAATCTAAAAGGAACGTTTCAGCCTATCAAAGCAGTGATTCCCTTAATGATCGAACAAAAATCAGGTAATATCATCAATATATCATCATTATTGGGAGTAAGAGCCATACCAAAGGTACCATTTTCAGTATATGGTGTCACAAAAGCGGGTATCATAATGTTAACAAAAAGCATAGCAGTAGAATATGGACAATACAATATAAGATGTAATTGTATAGCACCATCTACCATTCGCAGTCCCATCATGGAGCCATATTTACAGGACGAAAACGCAAAACGGATGTTAGAGGGATCATTTCCATTAAAAAGGATTGGCGATCCAGAGGATGTTGCTAATGCCATTTTATTCTTAGCTTCTGATGATTCAAAATGGATAACAGGAACAGTGATGACGCTAGACGGGGGAATTTCAGCTAAACTGTAGTATTTTTTATATCAACCAATGGATATAAGTTCATTTTAGATTTGTATTTGTACTACTCATTTAAGTTGATATAATAAATATCAAATAGGATTAGCTAAACAGAAATTTTTAGTCGAGGATAATAAACACATGGAAACGAGCAAAGAAAGATATCAATCTAACAAATTATCTTTAAAAATAGTATTTAATCAAACTAGGTCTCACATACAATCAAACTATACAAACTAAGTATTATGAATAAAATAAAACGTAACCAACCTGCAGTTCAAGTTTTGAGTGTTTTGGAATCATCTATTCCCAAAACATTATAATAATTCATTAAGAGACTCACACGCATATTTACCACTTTATTGAGATAATCCCACCTCCCGGTTTATTCTCCTAATAGATAGTTTGTTACCAATAAGGTAATGAAGAGGCAGTCAAGAGGAGTAATGATCTATATATTGTGAAAGAATAAGATTTGAACGTCGTAGAATGTCTTAGAACGCTGTAGACGAGATCTTATCTGTTTTGCAAAGTTCGCTTTAGCTCTGATATTTAAAGCAGCTTTAGCTCTTGGAGACGGTATAGGACTATAATACTGTTTATAGATCTTTATAGCATAATCGAACAGAATTTTGTTCAATTAAAACCTAATTTCTAAATTAATAGCGAAAATATTCAAAGTATTTCAATAGTATCTTTTACCTATGAGAAGAGGTTTGGGTATAACTTCTCATAGGTAATTATTAGAATTTCAGTTACCAAGATCAAAC
>DATEOO010000403.1:0-11328 GCA_035274085.1 Candidatus Nitrosocosmicus sp. | reverse complement strand
GATGTCAAATTTTGTTTCTTAGAATTAGAACCACCAAATATCGAAGAAGGTATAAGGGAATGTTTAACCTCTAATCCCAGTACAATACTGGTAATACCATACTTTTTGCATAAGGGAATACATATTCAAAAAGACATCCTGGTTGATTTGGCAAAAGCACAAGAAAAATATAGTTTTAGCAATGTGTTTATATCTGAACATATAGGAGTAGACCCTGCGGTAATAGATCTGGTAATCACATTAGCTAAGGAGGCCGAAGATAAGAGTGGAATTTTCTAATACTAAACCTGGCGATTATAGTATAGGTAGTCCTCAATCTAGGGACATGTCGGTAAGGGCTTTTGGAATTGAGAAGCAAAGTTTTGATATAATAGAATCTGAGATCGGAAGCCATGGTTACACTGACAATGAATGGGCGGTGGTAAGACGAGTGATTCACGCTACAGCTGACTTTGATTTTGCAAGAAAAGATAGAATTATTTTTCATAACAAAGCAATAGAATCTGCTTTCTTAGCTTTTTCCAAGAAATCGTTTGTGGTCACAGATGTTGAGATGGTATTGCATGGAATAAATAAAAAATCGTTATGGGATCTAAATTTGACTGGCATTTGTCTTATAAATGATCCTAAAATAAAGGAAATTTCTAAGAATTCTAACAAAACTAGATCTGAGCTTGCAATACAGAAAGCTGCTGCCAGGATAAATGGAGGTATAGTTATAGTCGGAAACGCACCAACTGCTCTCTATGAGTTAATTTCATTGATAAAGGAAAAAAAGACTTTACCATTATTAGTCATTGGAATCCCAGTTGGATTCGTTTCAGCTGTTGAATCTAAAATTGATTTATCAAAAATGGATGTTCCTTATATTACGAATGTAGGTAGAAAGGGTGGTAGTTCTGCAGCCTCATCTATTATTAATTCCCTAATGTTGTTGTATTCAACAAATAGATCCAAAGCTCAGACAAAGACGTAATGGCTGTCAGTTTTAGTTTAAACCATCAAACCTCGATTTAAAATTGTTCATTGTCAATTTGATTTATTTATGTGTGTTATTTTTTTGAATACCGAACACAACATTCTGCAAATCTATTTGATAAAGCTGAATTAATAAAATGTGTATGCATATAAGATGCTATACAGTTATGAGTATGGAATCCGTCTTTTCCATCCATGATACCTTTCCCTTTTTTTAAATCATAAATCAATTCTAGATCGGGATTGTTAACGACTATATTTGAATAATGAAATTCATGACCTCTCAACTTTCGTATCTTTCCCAGATAAGTTTGATCATCATTTAACACCGCCTCTGTATATCCAAGAGTAACTCTGTTTGTCATAACCGTGTCTGCATCAAATAAACCCACCATTTTGCGCTTTTTCTTGTTGGCCTTATAGCCTGAAATTGTCTTTGTTAAGTACATTAGTCCCCCACATTCGGCATAGATCGGGATGTCCTTCTGTGCTAGGTCCAAGATTGAACTGCGCATGTTAATATTGCTTTCTAGTTTATCTGCAATTATTTCTGGAAATCCACCGCCTAATATTATACCCGTTGCATCTTCTGGGATACAAGAGTCATCCAGAGGACTGAAAAACTCTATTATGGCCTTCTTGTGCAATATGTCTAGATTATCTTGATAATAAAAATTAAATGACTTATCTAATGCAACTAATATCTTTACCCTTGAATCAACTAATTTTTTAGATTCTTGATATCTGGATTTTCTTGTTGACATGTTCATAGAAGACCTTTCGAACTTTGATTTGTCTAGATAATTTATTTTCTTACCTATCTCGATAATTTTTTCAAAATCTAGGTGTTCGGCAATAATATTGGAATTTTTTATGATACTACCCTGCGATTTGGCACTTAGTTCTATGCGTGGTATCAACCCTAGATGTCTTTCGCGATATATTAGATTCTTATTGTTAAATATTTTTCCTACAATCGGTATCTTAATTTTTGAATCAAATGCTTCAACAATATATCTCAAATGTCGTTCACTTGCAATATTATTTATTACTATTCCTGAGATTCTTAACTGGGGGTCAAACTTGATAAACCCCAACGCAATTGCAGCCAATGATCGGGCTGCCTTTTTTGCGTCGACAATTAAAAGAACTGGAAGGTCTAGGATTTTTGATACATGTGCAGTACTTGCAAAATTGTTCCCTCCGGACAACCCATCATACAAACCCATTACACCTTCTAAAACCGTAAAATCAGAATTAATAGAATTTTTCAAATATGATTCCTTTAATCCGTTTATTCCCATCAGCCATACGTCAAGATTTCTTGATCGACGCTTTGAAATCATGTTATGATAAGACGGATCTATAAAATCTGGTCCGATCTTGAATGGTTGGACGTTGTATCCCCTTTTCAAAAGGCCCTGTATTATGGCAGTTGATATTGTTGTTTTTCCAACCCCACTAGTAATACCTGCTACAACAATTCCAGGGGTTTTCATGATAATAGAACTTGCTCATAAACCATTTAAAAATATTATTTTGACCTTGCTTTGTCGCTTATCGCAATTGTATTAAAAATATTCGGTACTAATGCGATGAGTAATCTAACCTTAACTAGTTATTCTGGTTAATCAAAGCAATCATGAATTTAACATTTTTTTCCTTAAATACCTGTTATAAGTTAAACCAAATCTATGTGATTCGTCCCTTATGTGTTGTAATATCCTTAATGATTTTTTATTTCTTGGAATTTGGGTTGGCAATATTGACGTTAGGGTGTACACCTCTTCTTTCTCTTTAGCTAAAGAAATACAATCGATCTCTTCTATACCCATCTCCTTTAATGTTTCAATTGCCGTGTTCAAGTGGCCTTTCCCACCATCAATTACAATCAAATCGGGGAGTCTATCACCTTGCTTGGCTTCTGAAAAAAATTCGCCGTCTTTATGAGACGAATATCTTCTCCTTATGATTTCATTCATCATTAAATAGTCATTTTGATAGAATACTTTTTTTATTTTGAATTTTCTGTATCCTTTCTTTTCTGGGATGCCATTAATGAATCGGGTACAAGCTCCAACAGCAAAATCATTCCCGAAATTTGAGATATCAAAACAATCTATAATATATGGCAATCTTTTTAATCCTAGTATTAGCTGCAGATCATCAAGAGCTGGCTCGTGATTCTTTTCGATATATGTTCTTAGATTGTTTAGTATCAATTGCATGATACTGTACTTGTTTATATCATTGACCTCGTGTTGGTGTTCCTTTAGAAAGTATTTGGAATCCATAGGAATTATTCTAACTATAGCCCCAGTCATCTTAAACAAGACTTTTTGTAAATTTGTTTCTTCGCCGATACTTTCACTTAGGTAAATGAGATTTGGTAATTTTGCACTAGAATGATAATATTGGCAAATAAAGTTCTCAATGGAATTATCCCCCAGCAAATCAAACTGATATTTTTTCATATCATTGATGACTCCGTTCTTACTTACTAGTGTCATTACATGCATATTTTTTTGATTTTCATCCCTCAAAAATCCAATATATTCCTCAGATTTGTAACCTTCACCAGAATCATTTTCCATCTTTTGATGCTGTAATAGATTTTGCAGCCTTGTTAGGGTATCTCTGATAAAAATAGCTCTTTCATAATCTCGGTTATCAGAAGCAATCTTCATTTCCGTCTCAAGTTTCTTACTAAAATTCCATAAGGTTTCCTTGTCATCTAATATTTTTTTTAAGGATGTTATATTTTCTTTGTATTGCTCTTCGTTAATCTTATTAATACATGGGGCATCACAGTTACCAATATGATATTCTAAGCATTCTTTTTTAGGAAGTTTGGTACAGATTCTAACCTTAAACATTTTCCTTAATAATCCAACAGATAGGTTTCTTGAACTGCCTTTAACAAATGGACCTATTACCTCTCCCCTTGGACCAGTAAAGTGCCCATTTCGGTTTCTCCTTGTTACTAGTAACCTTGGAAATGCTTCATCTGTAATCTTTAGATAGGTATATCTCTGCTGATCCTTGAGTTCAATATTAAAAATTGGCCTGTGCTTTTTGATTAGATTTGACTCCAATAGATATGCTTCTATCTCGTTATCAGTAATAATATAATCAATACTTTTAATTTTGGATACAAGGACTCTAGTTTTCCAATTTCCATATTGTATAGTCTGAATGTTTTTGGAAAAGTAACTTTTGATTCTTTTGTCGAGATCTTTTGCTTTGCCAACATAAATAATATTTTCCTTTTTATCTTTCATGATGTATACGCCGGGTTTATGGGGATAAGGATATTTGATATAGTCGATCTCTTTTGATATCAATTTAGTTCTTTATAAATTTGAAAATAGTAATCATTTATTTAAAAGGAATAACAATCCCTTCCTCCACGACCACGGTTTTATTCACCTGTGTTTCTTTACGACCAATTCTTTCTCTCTTAATTTTCTCATTTTTTCTTTTAGATATTGTCCGGTGTAACTTGAATTATTCTCTGAAATCTCTTCTGGAGTACCAGTGGCTATGATTTGTCCTCCTTTATTTCCACCCTCAGGACCCAAATCGATAATCCAGTCAGCAGAGGCAATAATATCTAAATTGTGTTCAATCACGATGATAGTATTTCCTAGTTCTCTTAACCTGAATAATATTTTCAATAATTTCTTTACATCAGCAAAATGTAACCCTGTGGTAGGCTCGTCTAAAATGTACATTGTGTTACCTGAATCCCTTTTTGATAATTCAGTTGCTAATTTTATTCTTTGTGCTTCTCCTCCTGACAGCGTAGTGGCAGATTGACCCAGATGCAGATATCCTAGACCTACATCGTCTAACAATTTCAGTTTGTTCCTTATAGGAATATTGTTTTTAAAGAACTCTAGTGCTTCTTCCACAGTCATATTTAGAACATCTGAAATGCTTTTTCCTTTATATTTAACTGCCAAAGTTTCACTATTATAACGGGATCCCTTACATTGATCACACGTAATATACACATCGGGCAAGAATTGCATTTCTATTTTTCTGACGCCACCCCCATCGCATATGTCGCATCTACCGCCAGGCACATTGAATGAAAATCTACCCATCTTGTATCCTCGTTCCTTTGATAA
Organism: Candidatus Nitrosocosmicus sp.; assembly: GCA_035274085.1. Taxonomy (GTDB): domain Archaea; phylum Thermoproteota; class Nitrososphaeria; order Nitrososphaerales; family Nitrososphaeraceae; genus Nitrosocosmicus. The sequence goes on along the minus strand of DATEOO010000403.1, from coordinate 6,217 downwards.
TTGTGTTCTTGAAAATAAATCTCTTATGAAGGTAAAGGCATTTACATATGTCACAGCATTAGACCGTGGTGTTCTGCCAATTGGAGATTGGTCTATCCCTATAACTTTGTCAATGTTCTCTATTCCTACAACCTTATGATGTTTTCCAACTCTTGATTTAGATTTATAAAAATGATTAGTTAAATAATTAAACAATATATCATTAATGAGGGTAGATTTTCCAGATCCAGAAACCCCAGTGACTACTGTGATTACTCCTACCGGAAAAACGGGATTTATATCTTTAAGGTTGTTCTCATTTGCACCAAAAACTTGGATAAATCTGTCCCCGATCTGTTTTCGTTGTTGATTGTCGTTTACAACAGTCCTTCCAAGTAAATAATCTGCTGTTAGGGAATCCTTACTTTCTAGTACCTCGTGAAGTTCTCCTTCTGCAACTACTTGTCCTCCATGTATTCCTGCTCTGGGGCCAATATCGATAATCCAATCAGCACTCTTTATGACTTCCTCGTCATGTTCTACAACAATAACAGTATTTCCGATTTCTCTCAATTTAAAGAGAGTATTTATCAGCAGGTTATTATCTCTCTGATGTAGCCCAATAGTTGGTTCGTCTAATACATACAGCACACCGGTTAGATTAGTTCCGATCTGGGTAGCCAACCTGATTCTTTGAGATTCGCCACCTGAAAGTGTACCTGCATTCCTGTTCAAATTCAGATAGTTCAAACCTACATTTGATAGAAACTTGAGCCTACTATTTATCTCCTTTAATATTTGTTTAGAAATTATTGTATCATTATTATTGAGCGTGATGTTACTAAAGAATTCTATAGTCTTTTCTACAGGAAGATTACAAATGTCCATGATGGATTTTCCGTTTATCTTCACAGCAAGAACCTCTTTTTTTAATCTCTGACCGTTGCATGTTTCACAAGGTTTTTCAATCATAAATTTTCTAATTTCTTCGCGCTTTGAGTCTGAATCGGTTTCATTGAATATTCTTTGTAGATTGGAAATTACACCTTCGAAATTACCTGAGTATTCCCATGAACTGTCACTGGACCTTGATACATAATTAAACTTTATCTTTGAATTTGTTCCGTTTAGAATAACATTAATTTGCTCTTTGCTCATCCTGTCAATTGGAGTATTTAGATTAAAACCAAATCTCTTACCCACGTCCTTTAGCATGGATGTTCTAAAACTTGCAAAATGCCCTGCTGACCATGGTTTAATAGCACCATCCAAAATAGTTTTAGTCTTGTCAGGTATGATTAAGTCAACATCAAACTCTGTTTCAACGCCCAATCCGTGACAACTTTGACATGCGCCAAATGGTGAATTAAACGAGAAAAATCTAGGCTCCATTTCTCCAATACTTATGTTACAGAGAGGACATGAATTTCTTTGAGAAAACAAATATTCCTTGCCCTCTACTAAAACCATGACGATACCACCACCCTTATCAATTGCAGTTTGTACTGCCTCAAAAACTCTGTCTTTGTCTTTCAATATGTTGTTACTTGATATTCTGTCGATAACAATCTCGATGGAATGTCTCAAGTGTTTTTCCTTTGCAGAAATGATGTTAAGTTGTTTACTCTCTGCGATTTCTATTATTTCTTTATCAACTCTTACCCGAGAATAGCCTTGTTCCTTTAGAGCTTCAATAGTCTTCTCATATGTTCCCTTTTTTTCTCTAATAATGGGGGCTAAAATTAATAGCATTTCATCATGTATATTATTTTTAGTAAGATCAAGGATTGAGGCAACTATTGACTCTAAGGATTGATACGATATTTCTGTTCCGCATTGGGGACAATAAGGGATACCAATTTTCGAATATAATAATCTAAGATAGTCATAGATCTCTGTAATTGTTCCCACAGTCGAGCGGGGATTCTTGTTGGTTGTTTTCTGTTGGATTGCTATAGCTGGTGACAGTCCATCAATTACATCTACATCAGGTTTATCCATTATTTGCAAGAATTGTCTAGCATATGCCGATAGCGATTCCACGTATCTTCTCTGTCCCTCAGCAAAAATTGTATCAAATGCCAGGGTGGATTTCCCAGAACCGGATAAACCTGTAATTACCACCAATTTGTTTTTGGGAATTTCTAAGTTGAGATTTTTTAGATTGTGTTGCTTTGCTCCTTTAATTACTATTTTATTTTCCATTTCAGTTTAATTAGTTGTCAGTTTCAACAAAATTTCATTGACCTTTTTGAGATGCTGTCTATGTTCAATCGCTTTTTCAAACTCTAATTCCTCTGCAAATTTGTTCATCTGAGTCTCTATTCTGGTTGATAACTCTATTAAATCATTTCTAGTCATTGTTTTCAAATTGACCTCAAAGTTTGAGATGTTTGAATTCTTTTGAGGTACAGGTTTTGAGATACTTTTAGGTTCGATTTTATTTTCTTGATTAAATTCGATCTGTTTTTTGCGTCTTCTATTAGTTTCTATTACTGCTTCCTTTATAGATTTAGTCACAGAATTTGAATACAAAATTACCTTTCCATCAACATTCCTAGCAGCCCTTCCAAAGGTTTGAATAAGACTGGTATAATTTCTTAAGAACCCTTCTTTGTCAGCATCCAAAATAGCCACCAGCGCAACTTCAGGCAAGTCTAATCCTTCTCTTAACAGATTTATGCCTACCAATACATCAAACTCTCCTATCCTAAGCTGCCTAAGTAATTCAGTTCGCTCCAGACCACTAATTTCTGAATGAATATATCTTACTCTTATCCCATTTCTCGAAAGGTAGTCTGCCATATCTTCGGCCATTTTCTTTGTCAATGTCGTTACTAAGGTTCTTTGTTTCTTGGAAACTCGTTCTCTAATCTGGCGAATTAGATCTGGAATTTGACCTTGGGTATTTTTTATTTCTATTTGAGGGTCGACTAATCCTGTAGGTCTAACTAATTGCTCTACAAGATTATCATGGTTATTTATCTCATATTTTCCAGGCGTCGCAGATACATATATCACATTATTAAGATATTTTTCAAACTCCTCAAACTTTAGGGGTCGGTTGTCAAATGCACTTGGTAATCGAAACCCATAATCTACCAATGTTTTTTTTCTTGAATAATCCCCTTTGTACATGCCCATAATCTGAGGTAAAGTCACATGCGATTCATCTATGACTAATAGAAAATCTTTGTCAAAAAAGTCTAAAAGACAATAAGCAGGTTGACCTTGCATTCTACCATCAAAATGTCTCGAATAATTCTCTATTCCGCTGCAATATCCTAATTCAGATAGCATTTCGAGATCATAATTTGTTCTAGATACTAATCTTTGTCGTTCAAGTTCAGAGGGCAATTTGGGATACCATTCTTCTAGTTCTTTCTTTATTGATGCAAGTGCCCGCTTCTGGCTATTTTCATCAATAATATAGTGTTTGGCAGGAAAAATGATTATTGAATCTAGTTCTTTTTTTGCCTCCTTGGTTAATTTATCAATTATTGAGATTTTTTCAATATGTTGGCCAAAAAGATTAATCCTTATTATATCATCAGAATATCCTGGAATAATATTTATGATATCACCTTTGGTACTAAAAGATCCGCTTGTCAAATTTATGTCATTTCTTTCATATCTTATTTTTATTAAATTCCTAATGATGTTTCTCCTATCCATCTCTATTCCCTTCTTAAGTATGAGGGATTGCTCTCTCCACTCATGAGGTGACCCTAATGAATAAATACATGAAACAGTGGCAATGATGATTGTTGGTTCTCCTGACAATAACATCGATGTTGATTCAAGACGCATTTGCTCGATTTTTTCATTTATTTCAGTGTCCTTTTCTATATAGGTATCAGTTTGAGGCAAATAACTCTCTGGTTGGTAATAGTCATAAAAGCTTACAAAATAGCCAACATTGTTCTCCGGGAAAAATTCTTTAAACTCCGCATACAGCTGGGCCGACAATGTTTTGTTGTGTGATATCACTAAAGTATTTTTATTGTATTTAGCTATTACATTAGCAACTGTATATGTTTTACCACTGCCAGTAACTCCAAGGAGTATTTGTCTTTTTCTATTTTTTTCTATCCCATTTATTAGACCTTTAATTGCGTTTGGCTGGTCTCCACTGGGAACTAGATTATTTGATAACTGAAAATAACCCAAGACTGACTACCTCATAAATAACTGATAGACCATGTTGCATTCTAATAAGTATCCATTAAACAAGTTTTATCTAGATCTATATGTTCTAACGGCTAGATAATATTTTGCATTTTTCTAAATCAAGAATATTTGGACAATGCATTAACTGGAGAAATTTTAGAACCTTTGTAAGCCGGATATAGACCAGAAAGAATACTCAAAACAATAACAATAATACCGATTTTTGATATTTCTATGATATTAAAAACTGGATAAATATTTAGAGGTAAATTAAGAAAATATAGGAAGCCACTTAGAAGGATGTGTGAACCTAAAAACCCAAATACAATTCCTACTAATGCTCCAATTATCCCCAAAAATACCGACTCTGTTAAAAACATTCCGAGTATAACTCGATTTGTTCCACCTAATGCCTTGATTATCCCAATTTCCCTGGTTCTTTCGACTACCGAAGTATAGATAGTGATGATTATTCCGATAGATCCTACTATCAGAGAAAATATAGCAATACTTGAAATAAACGTGCTAATCCCAATAATAAATTTAGTCAAACTTTTAATAATTTCAAGTGAATTTAGTATGGTTACCTGATTATTAAAGTACTTTTGGACATCTTTTACTATATTGTCCACTTTGTCAATATTGTCATATGTTAAAAATAATAAATCATAATCGTTTGATTTTTCCAGAAAATCTTTACCTTTGTGTACGTCTATGAAGATGGAGTTATCTATGAGCGGATTTCCCGTTGAATTTATGGTTCCTAGGACCGTAAAAGTGTTATTGATAGACAAAGGTGATTCGTCATTAGTCAGTTCCTTTAGGTTATTTATCGTCACTTTATTATTGTCTGTTAATTGGTCTCTGTCCCTGTTTTCTATGGCATTGTTAATGATTAGATCCGAAGAATTCAATAAAATTTTTTCACTTATTTTCTCAGGAATTATGACATAATTTTGAGATGTAAAGTTAAGTGAGTCAAATCCTTTAGTTAAATCGGGGATTATATTAGTCAAATTATTAAAGTCTACAGCCAATACATTCGTTACTTGGGAATAGTTTTGATAATTAAGCATTACTACGCCCTGAAAAGCAGGATTTATCAGTTGAACGCCGGGTATACCCTTCAAGTATTGCATGGCTTTATTATCAAATGGAATATTTTTTCCAACCAAGGTCATATTTTGGTCGAAAAGCACTTGTAGCTTGTTCCGGATTCCATCTATGTTTGACCCTTGTATTTTATCTGTATTTGATATAACTATTTGGTTAGGTAAAATTTTCTTAAAATTTTGCTCTACAAAGTATATTAAGCCTTGAGATAGGCTATTAAGAGAAACTAATAATCCGCAACCCATTATTATCATCAGGATTGTTAGAGCATTCCTTGTTTTTCTCTCCTTAATGGAGCTATATGTCAAGAAAAGAATCTCCTTAAAATCCATATTGTCCAGTCATGAGGAATTGAACTGTTGGTAATATAATGTTTTTAAATATGAATTGAATACCTTCAGTTGATTTGGGTCATACTAACCAAATTCTTTGTATAAAGAATATTTCCTTTGAGACATTGGGAAATATCAAAAGTTATTTGTTATCAGATGGATTCAAGGTTAAAGAAATCCTTTCAACTAAGGAGACCATACAATCCCAAAACTTGCCAGAATATGACGCCATTTTTATTCTTGGCGGACCAATGTCTGTTAATGATAACTTTGATTACCTCCTTGAACAAAAAAAGTTAATTCTTTCTTGTTTCAATCTAGGGACCCCGATCTTTGGAATTTGCCTAGGCTCACAACTAATTGCTTCAAGTTGCGGAGGAAAAGTCTTTAGAGGACCTAAAAAAGAAATCGGGTGGGGCGAAGTACGAATAACTAGTAAAGGCCAATCTAGCATATTTGGTAATTTACGACATAATAGAATCCGGGTGTTCCATTGGCATGGTGATACATTCACATTGCCTAAAGAAGCCGAAATTTTGTCTGAATCAGACCTGTATATCCAAGCATTTAGATTCAAAAATGCTATTGGAATTCAGTTTCATTTGGAGGTAACAAAAAATATG
>DATEOO010000402.1:0-2192 GCA_035274085.1 Candidatus Nitrosocosmicus sp. | reverse complement strand
GCTAATAACTTTTCCAGTATAGCCAATTGAGTGGACCCAGATCACATAATTGTAATACTGTAAATATCTATTGCAGACTCAAAGAAATCTTTCAGCATAATTTTTAAAGTTGGAATTTTTTCTAACCCTTTTTGAAGATTTATGCGCTTTTCACTATTCCTTAAACCTTTACCTGATTTGAAGCCAATTTGTATTTTGTATTTTCCTAGTCCTGGAAATGGATTGGAAATATGAACATGCTATGACTATATAGAAATATAATCAATATGATCTTGCCATAATTCCTACCATATTTCAATAGCCGGAGAGATTCACTTCTTCTCATGGATTTGATAAGAAAAATGTTAAAATAAAATAAAATAAAATAAAATAAAATAAAATAAAATAAAATGAAAAATAAGGATACTTACAGTCAAATATGATATAAGGACTGAGTTACCAAAGTTATTTTAGGACTAAAAAAATAAACCTTTATTTCTCATCTTCCAAATAGTTTGTCACAAGTATCCTTGCCCATTATCTTTACACATTGATCATAAATGCCCCTATCATCACCAAAATCATTAAACGGATTGAAAGGTTGGAATGGAGAGGAATCTCCAGGAAGTTGTGGTGAAGTAGAAGGAGGAGGAAATAGAGGTATGGTATTTTTTACCAAATCCTGTTGTGATTCCTTCTTTAATACAATCGGGACATTTAGTGTGCTGTTATCTCGATAAATAGTGAGTTGTGCACTATCTCCTATCTGTTTTGTAGAAAGGGCTTTTTTTATGTCCTCTACAGATCCAATAGTTGTGTTATCGATTCCAATTATTATGTCTCCTCCAAGCTCTATTTGATTTCCATCAATGTTTGAGGCAATGTATCCTCCCCTAACGCCAGCGCTCTCTGCCGAACCGTTCCTAAGGACATCAATTACTAGGAATCCTTTGCCTCCATTAGTAATATTAGCAGGTACGTTCATCTGTGAGGCTATTTCAGGTGTAACATTAATACCAGTAATACCAAGGGCTGGCTTATCTTCTCGTGTTTCTTGCATAATTTCGCTACCTAAAACTGTGGATGCAGGTCTGTTTGCCAGAGTTAAATCTAGTTTCTCTATTTGCCCATTTCTCACAATTGAAAGAGTAACATTTTCTCCAACCTTCTTTTCTCTATCTAGATAAGATAGTATATCGTCTATCTTTCTAATAGGTTTATCATCAATTCCCACTATTACATCTCCTCCAAGCTCTACATCTCTTCCGTCTATTTTTGTTAATATTGATCCTCCATGTATACCAGCCTTATCTGCTGGACTACCAGCAGTAACCTGTATAACAAGAAATCCTGTAGTATTCTGAAGCTTCATTATCTCTGCAATGTCTGCATCAATGTCTGTTCCAGATATCCCCAAATAGGGATGTTGGTATTCCCCTGTAGTAATAAGAGAAGGCACTACTTTTTGTATAAGATATGAAGGAATTGCAAAACCTACTCCAGAGTACACACCTGTGGCAGAAAAGATAGCCGTATTGATTCCTATCACTTCACCATTCATATTAAGTAACGGCCCACCGGAATTTCCAGGGTTTATTGCAGCGTCTGTTTGTATAATGTTTGGAATTGAAAAAGCAGGCGAGTCTTCAATAAGAGGTATTTGATTCATTTCAGGAGATAACGCTGGAAGTAATCTTCCTAATCCACTTATTATTCCTTCAGTAATAGAAGCCGACAATCCAAATGGATTACCAACAGCGGCAACCCTTTGTCCTACACTTACTTCAGAAAAGTTGCCTATCTGTAATGGTATTAACTTTTCACTGACTTGGGTATTATTTTCTAATGGGATCTTTAAAACGGCTATCTCCGCGTAGGGATCCGAACCTACAACTTTAGCTTTATATGTTGATCCATCAGTAAACGTGATGTCAAATTCTTTGCTAATATTGTCTCCGGATACAACATGGTAATTGGTAACAATGTGTCCTTCCTTATCGTATACAAAACCAGAACCCAGTCTAGACTCGCCCGGTATATTTGATTTTTGTGTCACTTGAACTATGGACTGGTCCACTTTTTCGTACAGCTTAGTTAAATCCTCTTCTTCAGGGTTATCGGAATTATTACTTGATGATGATAAATTATTATTATTTATATTTGCACTTGTGAAATTGTCATCAGTTGTAGGTATAGCAGGCGGTGTTTGCTGA
>DATEOO010000401.1:0-2337 GCA_035274085.1 Candidatus Nitrosocosmicus sp. | reverse complement strand
ATCTTTTCAGAAATATTCAAAAATGCGATACACTTGTCATGATAAACAGATTTACTTAAATGATCATTATATTTACTTTCCATCGTTAATACAGTTGTATTTGTATTGCTTTAAAAAGCGTTATTATTTCTTGTTTTTTTTTTTGTCAAAAATGAGAAAAAATTAAACTTATTTTAACATGGGGTATTTTAAAAGATTTGTTAGATGGTCTTGGCTTAGGGGTTAATCAACTATGCATGGACTATATAACATAATCTTGGCATAGCAACTATATGCATGTATAAAGCAAGGGCTAGGCTTTTTTCTCTATGTCTACTCTGTTTTCGCTAATAGTGTTTGTATGATGACATTCACATTCACATATTACCATTTTCATGTCAAAAGAGCAGTCTTCGTCGGGCCCGCAAGTCTCATCCATGGGCCAATTACCAGGACATTCCTTATGCTTGTCTCTTTTGCAAAAAAAGGTTAAGAACATAATGTGTGTAAGGCTACAAATCTATATTAAATAATTGAGGTGCATAGATAGATCCTTCCCTAACCCTCTTTACTTTTGCCACAGACAAATAATGTGGCCAGAGGGTTATCATAATTGCTCCTTCAGGAACATTTTCTGGTGATTCAATTACTATTAAATCGTTTAGATTAACTCCATGTTCATTTAATTTTTCTTTACTTCTATCTATCAATTCTGCAGGCATCCCACTGCTGTATAAATAGACTTTATCTGTGTACTCTATTCTATTAGACACTAAATACCTAAAAATTTTGCAATAAAAAAACGTTCCCGTGATATAACTTTAGGTATTCTGTCAACAACTTGTACTGTCGTCAATTATAGCTCATCAATTTTATACTTTGTAGTACAGCCTATGCATTCATAGATTTCGCTGCCCACTTGGCCAGAAACATTGAATCTCACTATGGTCTTACATTTCGGACATCGTCCTTCAGTAGACTTTGTTTTTCGTACTGGTCTTGCGGTTTTTCTCTTTCTACTACCCATTTATAAATAATAATAAAGTCAACCTTTTAATAAATTAAATTGATCCTTTGTAAAAGCATATAAGGTCTATGTTTTAATAGCTTCAAACCAATTTTTTTGGATTTGGGAATTTTGAAATATGCAGATAGAAAGTAGATTTAGACTTACATATGAAGTGATCACAACCCTAATATTGATTGTTTTTATTGAAAAAAACCATAATAGAAGTGTTTAATCCTAAAAAATATAAGAAAAAATGTGAAACTAAAATCCAATTAGAAAAAAGAAAAGAAAAGGTTGAAGGAAGTAGTTAGTCTTGAGCTAATGCAATATTTCCGCTGTTGATTTGTTTTTGGAAGCTCAAATCGTTACAAGATACGATTGCATCTTCACCAGAAACACATTGTGCATGTTGTTTGTTGTCCTGATCTTGATCGATGTCTTGGTCTGAATCATTTCCTTTACCTTTTTTGTTATCTCCACCGTTTTGTTGACCTGCTGCATTATTTCCGTCGTTATCCTGGTCTTGGACGCTCAAATTGTTACAAGATGCAGCAATACTACCGCCTGCAACACACTGAGTATTTTGTTTGCTCTTTTGATCTTGATCTATGCCTTGGTCTGAATCATTTCCTTTACCTTTTCCATTTTGTTGACTTGCTGCATTATTTCCGTCGTTATCCTGGTCTTGGACGCTCAAATTGTTACAAGATGCTATCACATCTTCACCAGAGACACATTGCGCATTTTGTCGTGAAGACTGACCTTGATCGATGTCTTGGTCTGAATCATTTCCTTTATTTTTCTTGTCTTTAGCCATAACGTCATTCACAGCTAAAGTGGGACCCAATAATAGAGCAAAAGTCATCACTGCAACCACAGCTAAAATGAGTGGTTTTTTATTGTTTAATGTAAACATCATAAGTTAAGGTAATGTGTATAATATGTATAGTTCTTAAAATAAATATACTATTATCTTATCTCAAATTTTTACTAAATAAAAAACTATTATATTTATTGTCAAAGATTACCCCAAAACTGTAGGTTAATATATAAATGAAATATTCTAGCTGCTGCTGCTGACATATTTTAATATACTCCACTTTTTTCGCGTTTAGTTTCTACTTTCTTTTGATCACATGGTTTGTGGGTCAAGCAATTATACAAGATGGTTAGTATGCTAACAAGTTGACAAATAGACAATACATATAGCAATACATTAAATTTGAGCAGTCTTTCAGGATTCAATAAGTCTTTAAATATCTGTGTGTAAGGATGCATCATATTTATCTCGGATAATCAATACCCTTCATCATAAATGGGAGATACCGGTACGAGTATTACAGATTCAA
>DATEOO010000400.1:0-2569 GCA_035274085.1 Candidatus Nitrosocosmicus sp. | reverse complement strand
AATATAATCTTAATCTCAATAAAAAATGAGAATAAAGAAAATTACTTTGGGAAAAGACACTATAAGTGCGGTTTGATATCTAAACCTTGCAGAGCTGTCAAAATAAGTTTTTAATGTTTGTAAATACAATATATTAATTATGTGGGGGGACTTGGATAAAAGTCAAATTAATGATCTTCTAAAGTCAGAATTAATAGGCAGATTAGGCTGTTTTGATGGTAACAAGGTGTATGTGATTCCCATCACTTATGCGTATGATAATGGATACATTTATGGGCATACCAAGGATGGATTAAAAATTCGCATAATGCGTAAAAATCCCAATGTCTGTTTTGAAATTGATTGGATGAAAGACATGAATAACTGGAAAAGTGTAATCGTTAACGGAACCTTTGAGGAACTAAAAGGAGATGATGCAAATAATGGTTTAGAGATTTTAATGAAATCAGTAATTTCTAGTTTAGAAGGAAAATCATTTTCATCTGAAACCTCTAGCCAAGATAATCTTGGTATTAAAAATTTTGCTTTTCAGCACTCATTTTTATCGCCATTTTTGCATAGTAAGAATAATGAAATAAGTGAACTCGTAGTTTATCGAATTAAAGTAAATGAGACCAAAGGAAAATTTGGGAACAATGAAGAATTCATTGCAAACTCAAGCTAGGATTTTATTAAATCTACAAATTGACGTAAGTTTTTTAGAATATAGAGTAGGAACCGAAAGTAACTATATGTTTATGATTTACGAAGTTGACTTGAAGATCCTAATAGTTACTAGAAATATGATAAGAAAAATAATCATCTAGTTAAATTGGTTATACTGTATCGTAAATGTACAATAATATCTTAATTCTAATATTAATTTGTTGTAGTACTATTTACCATAAATTCATAGAGTAGGGGGATTGATTCTAAATTTGTACAACAGTAGGTAAAAAAATCCTAAATATGCGGTATTAAGACTTTCTTATGTAATCTTGTATTTAATATAATAATCATCTTAACCTCCTTTTTCTTAGTTGATAAAAGTATTATAAAACCAAAAGTGTGAAATTTCATCTTTCAATTTATCTTCAGGAATGGGAAGATGACCTCCTATCGTAGTTGAAAGCAATTCTTTGTTATTTACCAAAGACCGAAAAATGTCTTTGTCTGTAATAATGCCGACCAATTTCTCTTTTTCTAAAATTATTAGTCTTCTTATTTTCTTTTCGTACATTAATCTTATTGCATCGTAAACAGTTGCGTTTGAAGACAGTGTTATCAGTGGATGACTCATATGTTCTCTTATAGGAACTAATAGTTGATGTGGCTGTATCATTCCAATTGTTCTAACTATATCTCTTTCAGTAATAATTCCAATTGGTTTCCGAGTGTCTAAATCATCTACTATAACCACCGAGCCAATATCGTTGTTTGACATTATTTTTGATATACTGATAAGATTTAAATCCTGTTCAACAACTATAATATTTTTATTCATTATAGTTGATATTCCAATGGAATCAAGACTCATAATTCTGATATGAGTACTTGTGTAAAATAGTTTTTCCCAATAATTTGGTTATACATATTGAGTTTACAAGAAATCAAAGTAATTAACATTGCATATAAAATAACTTTTAGTTGCATATTATTTAGACGATTATTGTCATAGCCATTAAATTGATTTGTAAAACATTATAATAGCACCTTAATAATAAAATAATGTCCTTATCTTGATAGTAGAATCAGTTGTTACAAATTTCCTAAATCAAACGAGGATAAGTTTTGGTTTCGGTAGTATGAGATGATTTTTAATCAATCGATAAAAAATGATATTGAAAGGCTTTATTCTACATCAAAACATATATCAAATAAAACTTTTTTATTGGAACAGCTAAAGGGCCTTCCAGAGCCGGTCCAGAGGCATTTTGCATTTTCCTTAAAGGAGGGTCAACAATATGTAAAGTACGTTAAACTAAAACATACAGGGGATTTCCGCCAATACGAAAATCAAAAATGGATGCCAATACAAGGAGAAGAGTACTTTACCACGGCGACGCCAGGTTTTATTTGGATTGGAAAAATATCTTTGCTACCTTTAGTATGGATTACCGGAATTGACAAGTATTTAGAAGGTAAAGGCACATTTCAAATCAAGATATGGTCTATAATTACAATATCTGATGCTCCAAGAGGAAAGAAGTTGGATGAAAGTGAGCTGCTGAGATGGCTTGCAGAACCACCTTTGTTTCCAACTGCGTTATTACCAAGCAGTTATTTACAATGGGGGCCAATGGATTTTGATTCTGCAAAAGCCGTGATTGATCACGCTGGGACTAAAGTTGAGGCATTATTTCAGTTTGATAACAAAGGCAAAATCATACAAATTAATGCTGATAGATATCGTGCGGTTGATAATTCTTTTGTAAAAGGAAAATGGCTTGGCCATTATTCTAATTATGCCCTTGTTAAAAATATGATGGTCCCTCGGGACATCAAGGTATCATGGAATACTGAAGTGGGTAACTTTACCTATGCTAGGTTCAAGATAGAAGACATACAATATAATGATCCTGTCAAATAC
>DATEOO010000399.1:0-9287 GCA_035274085.1 Candidatus Nitrosocosmicus sp. | reverse complement strand
AGCAAGAGCAGAGATCAATCCAAAAGTCTCGGTTATAGAAACATTAAATACAGCTCTTTCACAATTACAGTTATTACTATCATTCAGGATGGTTCGTGGTGGAGGGATGGTATCAAGCATTTTGCTACTTGCAATGTCTTCATTTAGTATACTCAATACAATTTGATAATTACCATTTTTTGTAAATACAAATGGGACATTAAAATCTCCAGTTTCAAGTGTAGTCCATGGAAGCACTAATACACGTTCCCCGTTTATAGAATATATTTCAACCATAACCGTAATATTATGAACATCCCTATCGTGTTTGTCTTGAATACTAAACATAATTTTTGATGGCTCATTGGGCTTTACATATTCAGGTTCTAACTGTTGGATTACATAATATTTGTCACCTATCCCCATTCCGGCGCTATTATATGTAGAAAAACGATCGATATGAGCATTTGCTACAAAAAAGTGGGGGGGAATCGATGAATATAAAGTTAAAGTCAAAATAGACATCATGAAATAAGACATAAGATTTTTGACTGAAATTTGTTTTTTATATTTATTAGTGTTTTTACGTAGAATGATAAAAGACAGCTTACAATTCATCTATTACTAAGTTGGGGAGCTTACTTCAGGGGTATTACTATTATCATGTTTAGACGGCTTTGATGAGCTCGGCGAGGATTTTAGTTTAAGATTTGTATAGAATATGTTTATCACAACATATATCATACTACTATATAAGACCAAGCCCAGAGCCAAGTGTGCAGTTACTAAATCTGCGTGCAATTTTTCATTGATAACAATTGCCCCCAATGTTATTTGGCCCACAACTGCTGCTGCTGCTATTATTGAAAACATCTTGGTTGATTTGTGAGAATGTTTCCCCCTTAGTACAAATATCATAGTCAAAAACACCAAGAGTCCTGTAGAAGCAGCAGTCGTCCTATGAATATACTCTATCAAAAATTCATAGGAAGGAATTAATCCCTGTGGGCATAATGGCCACTTTGGACAAGATAAGCCCACACCTGAAGAACTAACATATCCCCCTAACGTCATCAATCCAAACAATACGCATAACGTGCCTATTGAAAAAATCTGGAGAAACTTATCGTAATTCATGGCCGGGTTTTTTAGGCTATCTTATATTTTAACTTTCGAAAAAAATTATTGTACTGTTATTGTTCCTTTCATAAAAGGATGTACAGTACAGTGATAATCATAGTCTCCTGGTTCCAAACTTGCAGTATCTATTTGTGCGGTCTCACCGGCCATGATAATGCTGGTATCAAATAGTTTTCCAGAGTTTGGATCCTCTGGCCCTGTGCCACTGGTTGCGGTGTGTGGTGCAGTATCATCGTTTGTTACGGTGATTACATCTCCCTTTTTGACTGTTAATGTGTCTGGAGCATAGGACGGATTTCCAGCTGTGGATGCACCTGCAGGAATCGAGATTGTTGGACCTGATGAAGCGGGTGCAGCAGTTGTTGATGGAGCTGTAGCACCGGTACTCGAAGTTTCAGATGCTGCTCCAGGAGCATTCACTGGAGCAGGTGGTGGAGCAGGTGGTGGAGCAGACACTGGTGGAGGGACACTGGCAGTATCATTCCAATGGAATACCGTAATATATCCAACGAATGAGAGAGTGATAATAATTATTATCAGTCCCTTTGCAAAACGCCGGGGGGAGGTTCTAATGATGTGGTTCTCGTCGTGCGTAGTCATAGTAGTATTCAACTCCGTGTCCTAACTTGAATGGATCGCGTGGATCTGCTGGCTTCCCATACATTGTTGACTTTATCATGTTATACAAGAATAGTACAAATGATGCACCTATTGCCCAACCACCAAAAGTCGCTATTTGGTTCATTATGATTAGCTCTGGTATTGGCAGATAATCGACAACCCTTCTTGGCATACCATACAGACCAAGAATATGTTGTACTCCAAATACTAGCGCTATTCCCACAAAGGTCAATACAAAATGAATTTTAGCCAATTTCTCATCATACATCCGTCCTGTTATCAGAGGGAAGAGGTAGTAGATGAATCCTACGAATCCCAATGTAATCGTTCCCATGATAAATAAGTGCATGTGTCCTACGACCCAATAGCTGTCGTGAGTCAGAAAGTCCAGCGGCATGGCAGTATTTACCACACCCCCGGCTCCGGCGGAGAAGAATAGCAATATGGCTCCTACTGAAAACAACATGGGGGCAGCAAATTTGATTCTACCTCCCCACATGGTAGCCAAGAAGTTAAACACGTGCATGGCTGATGATGGCACGGCTGCTAAAGTTCCAACCATAAACACGGTCTTTTCGGTAAAGCTCATACCGACCGCAAACATGTGATGAGCCCATGAACCGAACCCAATGACCGCAATTACCACCAACGCTACTACACCAGAATAATAGCTAAACAAAGGTTTTCTGGAGAACGTTGGTATCATCTCATACATCATTCCTATAGCCGGAAGTACAAATATGTAAACTTCAGGATGGAATGTAAACCAGAACAGATGCTGATACGCTATTGGATCTCCACCCATTTCTGGATTAAAGAATCCCGTCACTCCCAACCTATCAGTATAGAGCATTACCAATGAAGCTGCAAAAGTGGGTATAGCGACAATTATCATAAGTGAAGTTACCAAGATCGCCCAGCTGAACAACGACATTTTCATCAACGGTAGGTCAGGATGTTTCATTTTTAATATAGTAACAGTGAAATTAATAGCTCCTAGTACAGATGATAGCCCTAGCAACTTTAATGAAATTATCCACATATCCGCGGCTGGACCTGGAGCTTTTAATATAGAATACGGAGGATATGCATTCCAGGTCGTATCAGAGAATCCAGCCCACAGCAAGATCATACATGGAGGAATCATCCAAAATGCTACAGCATTAAGTTTTGGCCATGCCATATCTTTGTATCTTACCATAATAGGAATCAGATAATTACCAACCCCAGAAGCAAATGGGATTAGCCACAAAAATAATAAAGTTGTTCCATGGACAGTGAAAAATCTTGCAAAATCTGCTTGGCCTGAAAATATTTGTAAGCCAGGTAAAAATAATTCGGCCCTGATCGCCATAGCTAGAGCGCCCCCAGCAAACAATGCGGTCATTGAGGCAATAATGTATAATAACCCGATATCAGTATGATGGGTAGAAAATATGATCTCCCACATGGGTCGAGGTTTTTTTAATTCTAGAACCATTTTCTTGACAATAACACCCCTATATCCAATAAAATTGGAACTAGTCTATAAAAGCATTTGGATCCCACTTTTATACAAAACTTTCTAAAATATATAAAAAAGTCGCTATAACCAGAAATATCTAAAGTAATTATAGTATTTGTTATAATATCTATACTACTTATGTTCCAAAAAATAGATGAAAAAGTATCTATTGTACCGTAAGTGTTCCTGTCATAAAGGGATGTACTGTACAATGGAATGGGTGATCTCCTGCTTCGACAGTAGCCGTATCTATTTGTGCTGTTGCTGCAGGCATGATTATGCTAGTATCAAATAATTTTCCAGCATCGGCATCACCAGGAGTAGCTCCGTTGGTTACAGTGTGTGGTGCAGTATCATCATTTGTCACTGTGATTACATCCCCTTTCTTAACTGTCAGTGTATCAGGGGTGTAAGATGGATTTCCAGCAGTCGAAGCACCTGCAGGAATAGACAGAGTAGGGCCGGAGGCTGCAGCTGTTGAGGAAGTATTTCCAGCGGAAGTGCCGGTGCCACCAGTTGCATTATTGGTGCCAGCGGATCCGTTTGCACTAGTCTGCGTCAAATTTCCTGGTTCAACTACTCTCATTGTACCACTTCCAGTAGTTCCTACTTCAGTTCCCCCTGGTGCAATCACAGTAGCAGTTCCAGTGCCTTGAGATATTGTAGGTTCAGATCCACTTGTAATAGCAGTAGCATTATCGGTATTTGGTTCGACAAATAATCTTGCTCTCATATCCTGATGGAGCATACCGCAATATTCTCGACATTCAATTAGATATTCGCCTGTTTGATCGAATACATTCCACATTGTATTAACTCTTCCAGGAACAGCGTCCATGAGCATAGCAAAATCAGGAATGCTAAAACTATGAACGACATCATTTGAAACTATCTCAAATCTATAAGGGATACCCTCCTTTACGTGAAGTTCGTTTATCTCTTGAGTGCCATCAGCATGTTCAAATGACCAAAACCATTGCTGGCCAACCACTCTTACTGTCTCTGAGTTGGGCGGAGCATACTCCAGTGTATGCTCTATATTCCATGATTCTGCCCCCACCCAAATAAGAATCGCGGTAACAGCGCCTATATACACCCACTCAGGAGTACTGTGTCCCACTAAATTTGACCTCCAGTTTTATCAATATTTTTAAAACGTGGATTAGACTCCCTAAATCTCCAAGAAATATAAACATTCAAGCCCTGGACTACAGCCCCAACGATAAAAGCTGCAACCATCATCCTATAAAATAACCCCCAAATCTCAACTCTACGAATTACAGTCTCACCGCCTTCAGCAGCATAAACTATTTGTAGTATACTTTGAATACTTATTACAGCCATAGAACTAAATATGAAAACCAACATTATCTTGCTAACAGAGGAAAAAGCCATACCTTAATCTCCACTCTCTTTGGATTGGTGAATCTTTCTGTCATTTAAGGTTTTTGCTATATAAATTTGGTAAATTTCAAATATACTAAGAAAATAATAAATGGAAATAAAATGGAAATAAAATCAATTAACTTCCAATAAAAAATCAAAATTCGGTGAGATAGCGTTCCATATTTAAGACATTTAGTCCACATAATGTTAGATTATCTTGATAATTCTTTAAGACATTTATAGAGGCGTTTGGGACCTGAACATTATATACTGATGAAGGCTTTATATTCATGGCTAGCGAAATCGCAGCTTTGATAGGATCTAAATGAGAAATCAAGAGAATATTTTCACCTACATGTTTTTCTACGAATTCTTGTAATAAATTTCGAATTCTTTCCCTTACAGATCCAAAGGATTCCACTTCAAATTCAAGTAAGGAGTTTTCGTCATCATCATCTGAATAAAATTTTGCAAACAAATCACCGTGAGTAGATAAAACATCATCATAATATAGGCCAACTAATTTTCCCAATTCGATTTCAAATAATCTTTCATCTAATTCGTATTTCAATCCCAGTGTTTCTGATGCAATTTCTGCAGTTTCTACAGTTCTGATTACGGGACTAGAGTAAATTTTATGGATTGGAATTGTCTTTAATAATTCGCTGCTCTGTTTTACCTGTTTTCGACCTAATTCGGTCAAGTGTGATTCAAGATTTCTTCCAACTAGTAGTCTTTTGACATTATTATAGGCTTGACCATGCCTCATGAAAATAATAAGCGACATAATTTAGTTAAAATATATTAAAAATTATTTCAATATTAAACTATTCATAATATTGTAGCAATTGTAATTGTGTGGTGCAAATAGTCATTCTGTAGAAGATTCTTTTGATGCAATTTTTAAAGGCACTATTATCATATATACAAACCTGTTATATTAGTATTCAAATAGTTCAAAGATCGAAAGGTTGATTGGTTGATTGTATATTGACCTAATATGGAACGATTGAAAAAACGATGACAGAGTATCAACATATAAAACTAAAACCGGCTGCAGGGTGCTCTAAACTCTAATTTTTATAGCACAACGTCTTTTAATCTAAAGAAACGGATATCGATATCCGAAATAATTCAACCATATATTTTGAATCCATCAATGTAATCTCCAAACGTGCTTTAATATATTAGAACTTGATATCTAACACATTAATATGAAAGTTGGAATCATAGGGGGAACTGGTGGCATGGGTGAAGGGTTTGCTTTAAGATGGTGTGCAAACCATGAAATCATACTCGGCTCACGCGATAAACAAAAAGCTCAATCTGTTTCAGAAAATCATATGAAGAATATAAAAAATAGTAAATATGCTGATAAAGTCAAAGGAACTATCAGAGGCAACGATAACCTCTCCGTAGCAAAAGAGAGCGACATTTTGATACTTTCCATCCCTTATGAAAATATTCAAAGCACATGTACGGAAATAGCAAACATTCTTGATGACAATTGTATCATAGTTTCACCGATAGTTCCTATGAGTAGGAATCAGGATGGATTTTATTATATTCCTTTTCAAGAAGGGAAAAAATCTGCTGGAACGATGGTTGCCGAAAATTTACCGAAATGTAATAAAATAGTTTCAGCTTTTCATACAATTTCTGAAATAAAACTTAAAGATATAGAAGCTCCTCTTGATGCTGACACTTTTATTTGTACAGATAACAAAGAATCCCTAGCAAAAATTTCGGAGCTAGTGTCAGAAATAAGTGGTCTTAGGTCGATCTATCTTGGCCCACTATCACTATCTTATCAAGCAGAAGTAATGACTCCAATGATACTTAACGCTTCGAAGCAAAATAAAATAAAGCACCCAGGTATAAAGCTGGTATAAACATTATTTTTTTTATAATAGCTTGTAAAATGGACTTTGATAAGATAGACAAGAGGATCAGAGATAGACGTAAAGAATGGATGTTCCCGCTTGGAATACTGTTCATCATAATGGCAACCATTATACTAATAAGAAATTTTATACTATTGTCAACAGAATTAGGTCCAGAATTTTTTGTTGATAATTTTTTTAACTCCGAAATAACT
Organism: Candidatus Nitrosocosmicus sp.; assembly: GCA_035274085.1. Taxonomy (GTDB): domain Archaea; phylum Thermoproteota; class Nitrososphaeria; order Nitrososphaerales; family Nitrososphaeraceae; genus Nitrosocosmicus. Next base: position 2,559 of record DATEOO010000399.1, on the reverse strand, counting down.
AATGAAAAATTTGCGGTAGCAATGTACGCTATAGGTCTAGTCCTTGTTTACTTTGGGAGAAGAAAGAGGCAAGATAAATTTATATGAATTGATCTATAAAGTCATCTACGGTACAAGCGACGATAAAATCATATCGACTTTGTTTTGATAAATGTCTGTATTTTATCCATAGATTTTTCTAATATTTTCTCTTCTGGCAGATATACAATTCTAAAATGGCCAGTTCCCGAACCTCCAAATCCTGATCCATGTACTGTTAAAACGCCAGTGGAATTTAACAAATCAATTACAAATTCTAAATCATTTTTCCACCTATTGCGTAATTCAATTTTGGGGAACATATAGAAGGCACCTTTTGGTTTGGTGCATTCCAACTCATCGATTTCATTGAGTCTTTTATAAACCAAATCTCTTCTTTTCTTTAATTTCTGCACCATAAGAGGTAAATGTTCCTGTGGTCCATGTAAAGCAGCATTTGCAGCAATTTGAACTGGAAAGTTGGATGCGATTCTAACTCGTGCAAGTTTAAAAATATTTTGCCTTAGTGGGTCCAATTGCCTGGAATTGTTATTCATGCATACATATCCACACCGTAAGCCTGTCATCAAATAAGTCTTGGAAAATCCATTAAGCAGTACAATAGGGGCGTCTCCTGAAACACTTCCAATCCCACTAAATTCCTCATCAAAGACAATTTCGTCGTAAATCTCATCGCAAATGATATACAAGTTATTTTCGGCAGCTATATCTATTAAAGATTTTAGACTTTTTCGGCTGAATACTTCACCTGTAGGATTATTAGGATTTATGATACAAATTGCTTTTGATCTTGATGAAATCTTTTGCTTTATGTCATCCATATTAGGTGTACCGTCTTGATGTATCTCAAATTCAGTGATTCTGCCACCATAAAATTTTGCATAAGAAGAATAAGGGGGATAATATGGTCCAGGTAACAAAATCTGGTCACCATCTTCAACAATAGAACCCATAACCATATCTAATCCCTCAGACACTCCATTTGTAACTAAAACATCATCAGGAGTCAAATCCAAACCTTTTTTATCTTTTTCCTTTCCTACAATGGATCGTCTAAGTTCATTCCAGCCCTCAGAATCAGTATAGTAGTCATTGTCACTAGCAAGTGCATCCACTAATGCATTCTTAATATGCAAAGGAGTTTTAAAATCAAAAGCCACAGGGTCACCTATGTTTAAATACATAATTTCTTTTCCAGTTTTTTGATATTCTTTTGCATGTAACATAACATCTCGAATTGCATATTCAACTCGACTTATCCTATCTGATATTTTCATTAACGATCTAGTTCCAATTATATATTTGACTGAATTAATATTTGTATTTTATTAAAATTTCTACATTTTTCATAATTCAGCTTGCATGGCAGGAGACAACGTACTTGTATAAAGTGTCAACTTGATCCTGTCTAATCAAGTTTCAAATATGGGCAGCATTACAATTGATGCATTGCTTTATTCATCAGCCAAATAAAATATATCAAAAGGTTGTAGAAATTATTATAAACAGAAACTACGTTTGAAGCGTCAAGCACTATTCTCTGGCATATAAAATTGAACAAAATTTGAACGATGAACTAAATGGACTAGATTTATATCAAAGAATAGATTGTAAAAATTTTAAGGATTCAAAAACTTTTTCTTTTCAAATTGAATATAAACCTCGATCAGATAAGAGTATATTTTCTCTATCACAGTGGGATCAAAATTCAATTCTCGTGAATAGCTTGTAACTTTGTCAATAATGTCATCTATCCTTTTTTTATCCTCTATACTAGAATAATCAATCTTAAATTTCGCGGCTTGCTGTACATATTTACCCCGTTTAACTAATAAAGAAACAATTTCCATGTCTATTGAATCAATATTTTTCCTAATTTCATCTAATGAAGAACAATTAACAACTTCCAATTTGATTATTTATACGCATAACTTAATTTAAAGAATTAATGATGTATCCAACCCAAAGTAATAGATATGAATATAAACATTGTTATCATTATTATACTATGATTAATATAAGTACGATTAAACGCATGATCATGAAATGCATTTATGAGGAAAATACAAATGACAAAATTAAATTATTTATCAAAATAAACAAAATTCTACCACGGGATTTAAGAATAGAATCACCTACAATGATTACAAAGGATTTCATAGATAAGAGATTGTATATCCTGGCAGCCAGTCTGGAATAGGAAATAAATATCAAGATATAATCCAAAACAATTTCGTTTATATTGATCCAGATTTTTTAGCATCTAAAAAAATGATTACAGCATCACAATTCAATCTTTTTCACCTTTAGGAAAGAGGAAACTTTGCTCAGAATGTATTATTATGGATTAATTTTAACTCTAGCTTTTTTCCCTAATGTTCTAGAATTTAATGGTAAAGTTAAGATGTTGATAAATTTGTCATAAATGATAATGATAAGAGGAATGAATCGTGCTCCAACGCTATTGTTGATTGATGGTCAAAGGATCCTCATTGTATTATTTTGTATTAATTCATTATA
>DATEOO010000398.1:0-2422 GCA_035274085.1 Candidatus Nitrosocosmicus sp. | reverse complement strand
CCTGATCCATTCCGAACCCAAACTTACATTTTCGGTATGTATGTTAAATATTCTCGAAAGTAGCTGAATTGTTAATACGTGCTGATGCTTCAAACCAGGATCCTTTCTATTTGATCTGATATTTGCGACTTTTATTGGCTTTCCAATTATTGTTGAAATAGTTATTGCACTTCTAAGAATCTGCCCACCTCCTTCTCCGGTTGAGCCGTCTACTAACAACATTTATAACTATTTCCTCAAATTGTGACCAGTCTGACTTAATGATGATATTCTTTGGTCACATGTGATTTTGTTAAATTGTATAAATTCCTTATCCTGTCTACGCCATCGATTTCATTGATTAGTTTTATCGTGGAAGTGGGTACCAACTCTTCCCAGTTCTTATCCTGTGCAATCCTGTGCCTTACTTCTGTAGCAGACAAGAACTCTCTATTAATTAAGTCTGGATGCATAATTTTAACTCCCCTCTCTTTGTATAGCATACTAGTAAAGGGATCGTTTGTAAATACAATGTTATATCTAGGGACTAATAAATCCATATTATAAGTCCATAGTAAGTGTACTCCTACATCTGGTACTGGGATAGGAATGATTTTATCACATTTTTCTCTTATCTCATTAGTTATATTTTCTCTAATTATTTCTATTCTTTCCCCGGCGGTGAAAGGATTTCTTAATTCAAAACTTTTGTCCGAGCTTCCCACAGCAATTATCAACTCATCTACCTTATCGCTGCACCATTTGAGCGAATTTAAATGCCCTTTGTGAAATGGTTGAAATCTCCCAATGTACAAGCCTCTTTTCAATAATTTTTTTTATATTCATTTCGATTAAAAGTATATCTAAAATATTCGTATACCTGTAGCCCGATATAGTATTATTTTATCGATTAAAAAGTTATTATAATTTAACTGCTAAAAGATTCTAGTTTTGTCTTATAGTAGATTTGGACGTGAAGCAGAATATGCAGCGGGATCATGTCTTAATAAATATGGTTGGGCCGTCTTTTTTTCAAGGGGTAGTAGAGGACCAGCTGACATAGTAGCAAGTAGGGATAATACCTTCTTGTTGATCCAAGTAAAATCTAGTACAAAAATACCAAAAATTCGTGGAGCTGAAATACAGAATCTTATACACATGTCCAAAAAAATAAGTAACAGCTATCCTTTGCTCTCGTTTGTTCATCCTCATCTCGAATGTAATCTTAACGACAATTCAATTATTTTTGGAAACTATTTGATAAATTTCTTCATTTTACCTCAATGGGAAAGCGTTAATTTTCTAAAATAAAAAAAGGTTAACACTTTCAACTATTGATTAACAAATTAGCATTAGCATTAGCATTCATGTGACCGAAATCATTTATTACTAAAGCTTGTCCAAAACTCTTTGATCATTTTTTCATTCATTCTGATAGAAGTAATTGCAAACTCTTTCCATAATTCAATTAAATTTAAGATATAATTTTGCCACGGATTCTCAAATTGACCCGTACCTGTTTGAACTTTTTCCCCTAGATCTGTTACATTGTTGGAAACCAATTTCATTATCTCGTCATTACTTATGTTGTTATCGGTTCCGAAAATGACTGTTTCTTCGCCCCGAGGCAAATTATATAATTTCATATTGTCATATTCAAATATTACAGATTCCAAATTTCCCAAGTCCGTAAACCTTTTTCCAGCTTCCAGTATAATAGGCGTCTGAATCATACTTAGTTTAACATCATTCTCATTAATTTTGTTATTTTGGCTAAAACTTATATCTTGATTACCATTTTTTAATATTCCAATAAATTTTATTCTAGAATCACGCTGTAAAATTACATTAGAGTCTTCTCTTACACTCATCGCTTTATTTTTTTTACAATTAGGACTATATTTAGATTCTTTTATTGGATTAATTATTGTTGGATAGGATTATGGAATTTATTAATTCATATCAATTCCTCAATTTTTCCTGCTAATATTATATCATTTTTACTTATATCGTTTATATCATGTGTTGTTAGGTCGATATGAACACTATTATATGATATTGTAATGTCTGGATGATGATTCATTTTTTCAGATATTAACGCAATCTTTGTAACAAAACTAAAAGCTTCGATAAAATCTTTAAATTTAAAGTTCTTATTTAGTTTATTCTCTACTTTTTTCCATCCTGCTAAATTCTTTATTTCTTTTTCAAGATCTTCCATGAAACTTTAAGGGTGCAAAAATTATTAAACATTCTTGAACCTAAACTCGATCCTAGCATTTCTATATTTAATTTGGAGTTGACCAAGTAAATATATTGGTAATAGCCTGTACCTTTGATTCACGTAGTGGATATTATAATAATATTATATTTTTTGAGATGAAAGTAAAATAATGATAATATTGTGCTTTTCCAATTCTTTTAGTGAATTTAAGTCAACTAA
>DATEOO010000397.1:0-9842 GCA_035274085.1 Candidatus Nitrosocosmicus sp. | reverse complement strand
AATAAGTAAACAAAAGTTTCTAAACTTTTCTACCCCTATGTTAAACCAACCTACTCTTAAACAAATCATAAATTGATTTCATTTGATCTACTGACATTTGACCTGGAGCCAAAGCAGCCCCTACAGATGCATAGGTAAATGGCGATGTACCGACCACTGTACATAAAACTCTACTTAATACACCAGTTTCACCCATTGCAAAAGCTATCAAGCTAATATGGGTATCAATTGATTGGTAAATATTTAAGATTTTTATTGAATCGTCAATCGATCTTGCAGTAGTAACTATCTTCACAAATGGGCTATAAATTTGCATATTTTTTACTTGGACCAAGAGGTGATCAATTTCAGGAGTTTGATTAAAATCATGCCAGCTAACAAGAATTCGAGTATTTTTATTTTCAACCAGGTCAGCCAAATTGTCGTTACTTGAAATTAGATTATATTCAATATCCACAAACATTGGATTTCTATGAATAAATTTGCTTATTATCTCGATCCTTTTGTCAGGATCATTCGTAAATTTGCCGCCCTCATTTTCAGGTCTGATTGTATATATACATTTATTCTGATAGTCTGACAAAATATCTAAAAATTGATCTAATTTTTGGAAATTATTAAGATAATCAAATCGGCATTCGATTATATCTACTCCCTTAGCTAGTGCCTCCTCTATTTTATTTATGGTTAAAGTTAAACCTTTGTGATCATCATTATCCTCTGTAACTGGAATTGATGCACACAATTTGTTATTAACAGACAACTTAGATAATAAAGGGACCTGTGAGATAACTTTATGTCTTTCTTATTGCCTACGAATTCCTATTGCGTTTGATTAAATTTTTATCGGTTCCTTTCTTTTAATCTTATTATTGCTATCCCAAGTAGATAGAGTACCAACATAGGTATAGTTATAAACCACATGGTTATTCCACTTCCATCAGGAGTTATTATTGCTCCAAAAACAATCATTATCAACAAAGCATACTTTAGATTCTTTATCCAAAATTGTATACCGACAAGACCACTGGCCGAAAGAATGAACATAACAAGTGGTAATTGAAAGGCTATTCCAAATGCTATGAAAAACTGAAGTATGAAGTTTATAAAATCAGAGATGTTTAGAAAAGTAAGGACTCCAATTGTTTGTCCATATTCGTACAAGAACGTAAGAGTGACTGGGATTGCCAAATAAAACGAGAATGCCATTCCACTAATGAAAAGAACCGATGTAGGTAACAGATATATGAAAAAAGCCTTTTCTCGACTTTTAAAAGACATGGCAGGGCTAACAAATCCGAAAACCTCCCTGACAATCAATGGAATTGAACAAGAAACTGAAATCAGTATTGCAACATAAATTTGCGCGTAAAGGGCTTGTCCGGGAGCAGTTTGAATCAAGTCCACACCATGTGGGATCAGATTATTACTTAGGAATAATGTGACCTGGCTTGCGATATTATTATAGACCGTAGGGACAAGGAAATAGAATGAATAATTATTCACAGTAACCAGTTGAATACCAAAAACTGTACAAACAATCATTATTGCAATCGTAATAATTAAAATCCTCAAAAATCGATTTCGTAATTCTTTTACATGATCAATGAATAGCATATCGCCAGGTGCCATTTACCTTAGACGCTAGTACCAGAAAAAGTAAAAAATATAAACTATGCTTAATCTCAACCTAGGCAAAAAGCCCCTTTAAAGAAGTTGTCCGAGTGGCCTGAACTTACACAACATGTGACGCTATTTTTTTCCAATTTGCTATGAGTGCTTCAGATCTGATGTGGAGATCCTCATTCATAATCCTTTTTTTTGCCAGGTCGACATATTCTTGCTTAATATCTATACCAAGAAAATGGCGGTCGAGATTATAGGCTACCTTTGTAGTTTGACCACTTCCATTAAATGGGTCAAGCACAATGTCTCCATTATAGGAGTAAATTTTGAGTAAACGATAGGGTATTTCTTCTGGGAAAGGACATGGGTGTTCGATATAACCCGGCGGCACCGGAGCTATATGCCATACGGAATTTGCTATCTCTTTTGTCCACTCCTCATGTGTGGCTGGTAAGACATCTCTTCTCTGATTCCTACCCGTCTTTACATCTCCCTTTCTTAATACTAAAATAAATTCATGCATAATGTTTGCCCTATAGTATTTTGGATAAGGGTTTATTACAAAAGAACCATATCTATTAGTTCCTCCAGTTACTTTGTGCCAAATTATTTCTTCATGAAGACTCCAGTTCCCACCGGGTGTCACTAATTTGGATAATAACAGATGCGGTAATGGAATTAATGTTCCATTCACAACTTCGTTGGCGATCACAATACAGCAGTATCCCCCTTCTTTGGTTACGCGATATACTTGATTATTAAAAATAGTAACCATGTCTTCTAAATATTCATCCAAACTGACCTTTTGAATCCCTCTATAATTCTCTGCACTTTTTTTAGAGGCGTGTAAATCATAGTCTATGGCATTCCCATATGGCGGTGAGGTCACTGTCAATTGGATACTTCCGGATGGAACATTTTTTAATATCTTTTCACAGCTTCCTAGTAAAATTTTATCGTATAAAGATTCGGACCTGATTAGCACAAAATCAGATTTTGTACAAGGTCCATAATCACATTACTCTAAAAATTTATACTGATTGATAAAAACATTTAACAAAATTGAAATCGTTTTAATCATTTCTCAAGGATGTACTCATTTGAAACTTCCATTCCGAAATGTCTGCCTACGGATGGAATGGAATAGACCATTATTCTATCGCCACGTTTAACATGCGTGACCGGCATTATTTGACCGTGCTCATTCAAAAATCTAATAGTTTCGGCATTTTGAACTATAATGGTTCCCGTCTCATCATCGTTGATTGCCGCTCTAAATAGTCGTAACGGTCGTGATTCTATTTTAGCTCTCCCAACGCCGACCATTCTAGCTTCTCCTTTGGTATTTACTATTAAAACTTGACTTCCAGATTCAAGCTCGGACAAATACTTTGTCGTTCCATCCGGAATAATAGTGTAACAATGAACTGCACCAGCGTTCACCCTGAAAGGACGAGGTGATGTAAACGATGAACCTATCGATTCGTTGTGAACTAGGAACAAAAAATTTGACTTGTTTCCAACCAACATTCCCTCACCTTCAGCCAGCATGGATACTGTATCAATGCAAACTCTTTCTCCCATTCCTATCTCTTGTACTTCTTTTACTTCTGCAATTTTTATTTCAAAATAACCCTTCTTGATTATATTTCTCGCTCTAACTATTTCCTCTTCGCTATTTGATGACATGAGTACACCGTCTACTCCCAATTCTAAAACGGTGAATAAGGTTTCAACCTCCTCTACGGATTTTGCGACAGCGAATATCTCAGTATTGGTGTTTTGGAGAGAAGCTATAACATTTTCAAGTGGTATTATTCTCCAATCATCCAAATCTATAATGACAAAGGACAAACGAAATTTATCAAGTAAAAGCTTTATCTCATCTATATCCTGATTGCTGGTAACCTTTTTGTAAACCCCATATTTGTTCCCTGCATCCAGATCCTTTGAATCAATTTGTTCAAGCTGTTGCTCTGATTCAGCTATAATATAATCTGCATCTCTGGATTTAAAAATCGTTTTGAGCTTAGTTGAATTTTGGTCCAGACCATCAAGCTTCTCTAAAGGATCGATATAAATCATATCAATCTGGTCTTTAATACGGGGAATGAAGCTAGCAAATTCGACAAGTTTGTTTTTATCAGGTGATTCAGGTGTAAGTGAAAGATCGGAATTAGAATAGATTAGCGGTTTTAATATTATTTTCTTGGCCTTCTGTTTATGCCGAACTTCTTGTGCTTTTCTTGGATTTGATTCTACCATAGTGCTTGTTTTCTATTATAATAGCATGCAAAGCTTTTATTATTTCATATGGATTATCATGCTGAAAAATATTTCTACCAAAAGTCACGCCGATAGCACCAGCCTCCATCGCATCATTGCACATTTGCAGTATTTCAACATCAGTATTAGCTTTTGGTCCGCCTGCAATTACAATTGGCACAGGACATGATTTTATGACTTCTCTAAAGGAATCAGGATCACCTGTGTAAACAGTCTTTACTATATCGGCACCCGCTTCAGCACCTATTCTAGCCGTATGAGCAACTATTGTCGGATCGTGAGGATTTGTAATGTTTTCTCCCCGAGGATACATCATTGCGATTAATGGAATATTCCATTCATTGCATTCATCAGACACTTGACCCAGCTTGTAAAGCATGCTTGGCTCTTCTTTGGACCCAATATTGATATGCAAAGAAACTGCATCGGCACCTAGTCTTATCGCTTCTTTTACCGAGCCCATCAAGATTTTATTATTTGAATCGGGGCCAAGAGAGGTTGCAGCTGACATATGCGCAATCAATCCTATGGACGGCGGAGTCAGGAGAGATTTTATAATCCCTTTATTTACCAGAAAACAAGTTAATCCAGAATCCTGCGTCTGGTATATTAATTCAGATATATTTTGAATCCCCTTTAACGGGCCACTACTTATTCCGTGATCCAACGGGATACATAACATTTTACCCTTTTTCAAAATACGGTTGAGCCGGATTTCTTTCCCAAGGACCATAATACAAGAAAAATTATAATCCTATTTAAAAGTGATATGGTTGCTTACTAATAATTATGTATATCCTTTTCTAGTTTTTTCTTAAAATTTTGCAAATAGATGGAAATGTTAGCTTATGCTGATTATTTTTTATCCTGTTTGAAACTTGTTGAATAACCTCTAAGGATACTCCGGGAAATTCATTAGATATGGATTGTATGCCATCCTCGACTTTATTAGATGACTCGAAGATTTGAAGCATTTGATCAAGTTTGATGAATGGCAAACCCAGTTCGTCTTCTGTGTATTGCCCAACCCATAATCTGGCGCTGCTCTTTTTGTCTATAAGGAAGTCAGGAATCTCAAGATACTTTGCTAAATCTAACAATTGCGTTTTATACAAGTCCCCAAGTGGTAGTAAATCGGCAGCCCCATCGCCATATTTTGTAAAGTATCCTAGCATTAATTCACTCTTATTTGATGATCCTAAAACTAGCCTTCCCAGCAGACCTGAATAATAGTACAATATACACATCCTGATTCTAGCGACCAGGTTTCCAGTCAACAAGATATTGTCTGTGGGTTTGATTATTTCGATGAAACTATTTTTGGGTTTATTTATGTAAATTTTTTCAAATTCAATTTTTAAGGTTGTACATATTCTCAGAGCATCATCGATATCACTAGATGGGGTTACATTTTCATCTGGCAATATTAATCCCTTTACCTTTTCTGGTCCAATCGCTCTTGTTGCTAAATATGCTAGTACAGTCGAATCTATACCTCCAGAGATTCCCAAAACTATTCCATTTGACTTCCTGGATTCTGTTTCCTTTTTTATGAAATTCATGATCTCTTGGCTGATTAATTCAAAGTTCATTGAGTTTGAAGTCATTATGGTAAATATTATATTAATTTTATCCTGTTCTTTCGTTCATATTAGACGCGATGATTAATTTCTATAAGAAAAAAGGTTCTTATTTTGATTTAATAGAATTATTTTAATATGCAGAAACAATATTAGAATTAAGGTCATTGGATACACGCAACATAGGTTTGAGGAATATCGAGGTAGCGGATACAAAGATATGTTCCATCGATGGTGAAAATGGGAAATTAATCTATAGGGGCTATGATATACTCGATCTGGCCAATCATTCTACTTATGAAGAAACAGCATTCCTCTTATTGTTTGGAGATTTACCCATTAAAGAGGAGCTGGATACTTTCAACTCAAAATTAGCTGAATCACGAAGAATACCTGATTCAGTTACCAAGAATATGAAAAATAAACCTGTCACAGCACATCCAATGGATGTGCTTCAGTCTTCCATATTAGACCTAGCTGATTACGACAGCAACAGACAAGATGAGGGGAAAAACGCCAATATTGAAAGGGCGATTTCTTTAATTGCAAAGATCCCTACCATAGTCGCTGCATGGGATAGGATTAGAAATAACAAAAATGTAGTAGAACCCCTTGATGATAAATCCCATGCACATAATTTCTTATATATGCTAACTGGGGAACACCCAAAACATGAAATATCTAAAATATTCGATATCAGTTTAATATTACACGCTGAACACAGTTTTAATGCTTCAACGTTTGCTGCTCGGGAGATCGCATCAACGCGAGCAAGTATATATGCAAGCATAGGGGGTGCAGTGGGTGCATTATCTGGAGAGCTCCATGGAGGAGCTAATATTCAAGTAATGAAGATGTTACTTGAGATTGGCGATATAAACAATGTTGAAAAATGGGTCCAAGTTAGACTAGCAAAAGGCTCGAGAATTATGGGAATGGGACATGCGGTATATAGAACAACTGATCCAAGATCAGAAGTTCTAGCAACACTATCTAGAGCTATCTCCAAAGAAAATGATTCAAAATGGTATGATATGACCGAAAAGATTGAACAAGTCACAAAGAAAATCATGTATAAGACAAGGAAAATGCTAATCTACCCAAATGTTGATTTGTATAGTGCTTCTTTATACTACAGTTTGGGAATCCCTATTGATCTAAATACACCAATTTTTGCTATCTCTAGAATCGCAGGATGGAATGCTCACATAATTGAAGAAAAATTTGCTGAAGCGGCTCCAAAGCCAGCCCTTTATAGGCCAAAGGCAGTATATGTTGGGAGATATTGTGGCCCAATGGGTTGTGAATATATTAGTCTCATAAATAGAAAAACCCAGAGTCCTCAAGCAACCTGATATTAAGTTTGATCATAACTATAATCATCTTAAATTTATAAGGACCATCAAATTTCTTTAAAACATATCGTTGAAGTCCTCACGCAAGAGCAATGTCAGATATGCTGATGTTGGAATAGATGTTGATAAGATAAAGGTAATTCAGAATTCTATTGGGAAGAGCATTAAGAACACTCATTTTTTACCAAAAAAAGGTAAAGTAATCTCTGGATTTGGCCACTATGCCGGACTTATCGAATTCAATAATAATATCATCAGCTTGCACACAGACGGCGTTGGATCAAAGATTTTGGTGTCACAGGCCATGAATAAGTACGATACAATTGGTATCGATTGTATAGCTATGAATGTCAATGATACCGTTTGTTTAGGAGCTACTCCTGTAGGGTACCTATCTTATATCGCCTTGGAAAAAACGAATGACAATTTATTAAAAGAGATAACCAAGGGGCTTGTCAAGGGAGCTAAAATGTCAAATATAGCAATAGTTGGAGGAGAAACAGCGATACTTTCAGATATCATTACAGGACAAAGGAAAGACCACAATTTTGACCTCGCAGGAATGGTTCTTGGGATATTAGAGAATAAGAAAAAAATGATATTAGGAAACATCATAAAGCCTGGTGACGTAATAATCGGAATCAAAAGTTCTGGAATCCATTCGAATGGCTTAACTCTAGCACGGAAAGTCTTACTGAAACAATATGATATTGCTGATAAACCTGATTTTATTAATAAATCGATAGGAGCTGAGCTGCTAACACCAACCGCTATTTATTCAAATGTCATATTAAATATAGTAGAAAAATTCCGAACTAGGATACATGGCCTTGCGCATATTACAGGAGGGGCATTTACTAAACTAAAAAGATTGAATGAACACGTTGATTATGTTTTAGATGATATGCCTGTTATCAACGGCATATTTAAACAAATTATGGTAGATGGGAATATTTCCGAAAAAGAAATGTATAGGACGTTTAATATGGGTATCGGATTTTGTATAATTGCAGCACGAGAATCTGCCGATGAAATTATTGAAACCATTCATGCAGAGAGAATGAAAGCCATTATTATTGGACACATTCGGAAAAATGGAAGAGGTAACTCCTTTATTAAATCAGCAAATAATAAAGGAACAAGCGTAATCTTAACATGAAAACAAATCTGTTTTTCCTTTTTGATCGTGAAATATTGTTAAAATTCGAAAATTGGAGAAGTGAATACCAGTATATTCCTTATCACTTAAATAGTCATTTCAATCCTCCCTCGTCTACTCTTTTGATTTCTGCTTATCAGGTTTAATTCGTTTTAAATTAGATGAAATTAATTATAGAAAAGTAGGAAGAGATATTTAGTCGAGGTAATAGATAGATTTTCAGAGGAGACATTCGTTAGGTTGTTTGTAAAAGCGTCTCGATATAATGCCAAAGATGATAACCCATATCAGAAGATATGCAGAGAAATAGCTTATGATATCCTATCTAGAAATGAAAAATGCAACTTGATGAATCTAAAGGAGATCAATAAACTAATAAAATCAAAATCCTCTCAATATAAGCTTTCTAGTATCCCCAAATATGCTGAAATAAACAAGTTCATCCCAATCACCAGTCACTATAAATCACTTTTAAGGAAAAAACCCATAAAAACTCAATCTGGAATCGCAGTCATTACCGTTATGCCAATGCCTTACGATTGTCCCCACGGAAAATGTATTTATTGTCCTGGTGGGAGGGAATACAACACACCCCTTAGTTATATCGGGACTGAACCTTCCACGAAATTCGCTCAAAGAGTAAAATATGATTCTTACGAACAGGTACGGTTTAAAATAATGCAATTGATAGACGGCGGTCATGAGGTTAGTAAAGCTGAGATAGTAATAGTTGGAGGAACGTTTCCGTTTTATCCTAAAGATTACCAAATCCATTTTATTAAACGGTGTTATGATGCTCTTAATTCTATCAAACAAACGGAGTCTGAGATCCATCCACCGCTTGAGCATTCTTATAACCTAGACGAGAACAATATTATTTCAATAGATGATCAATCTCAAAAGAAAATAAACATTGATCCGGATTTGCTATTACAAACACTCGAAAATTCAAAGGTACAAAATGAAAGAGCTTATGTAAGATGCGTTGGTCTCACCGTTGAAACAAAACCTGACTATTGCAAGATGGATCATATCAATTTGATGTTGGAACTCGGAACCACCCGGATTGAACTTGGTGTCCAATCACTCAATGACAATGTATTCAAAATGGTTAACCGAGGTCATACTCTCCAAGATGTTTATATGGCTTTTTATGAGGCTCGTAACTGCGGTTATAAGATTGGGGCTCATATGATGCCAGGATTACCTGGTTCTTCTTTTGATCAAGATCTTAGTGATTCAAAGAGTCTGTTTGGTGACGACAGACTAAAACCAGATATGTTAAAAATCTATCCTACAATTGTAGTACGAAACACAGGACTATACAAATTATACAATCAACAAAAGTACAAGAGTTATTCCACAGATGAATTGGTGCGTCTTTTAGTAGAAATAAAGAAAATTATTCCTCCGTGGGTAAGGATTATGAGAATACAGAGGGAAATAGAAGCTCCCGACATCGTTTCAGGTCCTAAAATAGGAAACATTAGACAACTTGTTTTAGAAGAATTAAAAAGACAAGGAATAAAGTGTAAATGTATACGCTGTAGAGAAATAGGGCTATATGAAAACAAGATTGAATTTTCAATCGATGATGTCTTGTTGTTTAGAACAGAGTATAATGCGTCTAATGGAAAAGAAATTTTCTTGTCTTACGAGTTAAAGGACAGGATGCTCCTTCTAGGTTTTCTCCGACTACGGATCATGTCTGACCCACTCAGAAAGGAATTATGGACAAGCTCTCATTTTAAAATAGGAGACAATAAAAATGATACCTCAGATTTGTTAGATAAACCGTTTACCTCTGCAATTGTAAGAGAACTGCATGTATATGGG
>DATEOO010000396.1:0-3308 GCA_035274085.1 Candidatus Nitrosocosmicus sp. | reverse complement strand
ACTAATATCTTTGCTATATTTGTGGTGCCTAATTAATAGACCATATAACTACAAGCATATCAAAGCCTAGCGTATAAAATTTATTCAAACAATGGCTATTCGATTGGTTTGGGTAATTGTTATTTTTTTTATTTCTAAAAGTACACATATCAAAGATGGATCTTTACAGAAAGTTGCAATCACAATTTTTCCTACCCAAGATGTATTAATACAAGAAAATAAAACTAATTTATAAAAAAAGGAAATTTAAATCCTTTACCTTTCGATCCTAGGAATGTTCTACTCCGAAGGCTATTTTTATGGTAGAATGATATTCACTTATTTTTCCAGTATTTGGATCCACTCTAGCTGTCATGTCGGTTAACTCAATTCCAGTTATACCGTGAATTGTTTTTGTCGCTTCCGCTAATGCTACTTGAGATGCATCTTCCCAACTCTTGTCTGATGAGCCTACTATTTCTATTATTTTTGCTACATGTGTCATGTTTCAAATTAAAGAATATATATTAAATAGGTAATCTAGTAACACGGTTTTACATAAGTAAATTGACCTTTACTTTAAAAAAGTTATATATTAAATAATGAATAACTAAGAAATTCAAATCAAAGATCTGCTTACTAGTTATAAAAAAAATAAACAGGTAAGATTTTAATTGAGACGAATCCTTATGAATTGTGATGTTTACCTAGTTAGAAGACTGAGAATTTGATATATTAAATTTATTTTCAAATCAATTTAGTTTAATATAATAATTATAAAAAAATGAAGTTAATCTTGTGCTAACGCGTTATTTCCTCTATTTACTTGATTTTGGAAACTAATGTTGTTACAAGAAACAGTTGCATCTTCACCAGAGACACATTGGGAATTCTGTTCGCTATCTTGGTCTTGGCCTATACCTTGGTCGGAGTCATTACCGCCCTTGCCTTTTTTACCGTTTCCGCCTTGTTGACCAGCTGCATTGTTTCCATCATTATGTTGGTTTTGGACACTTACGTTGTTACAAGAGTCATTTGTATCGCCACCAGAGACACATTGGGAATTCTGTTTTGAAGATTGAGATTGGCCTATACCTTGTGAAGCACTGTTTCCATTGCCGTTATTGCCGTTATCGCCGTTATCGCCGTTATCGCCGTTATCGCCGTTATCAGCATCATCATCGATAGTTTTAGAACCAAAATCACCATCATAATCGTCCCCATAGTGTGCTTTTAGATTCTTATCACAGGCTTCTTCATTATCTTCATAGTAATCTTTGTCATCTTTACATTGATTTATATCCACTCCATAGTGTGCGAATGCATTTTGAAAATTGGATGTTGTAGGACCAAGTGTCATTAATGTAGCAAATATTGCTAAAACTAATACTGCAGTTAATTTTGTGTTATTTGACTTTAACATTCTATTCTTGCCTTCTTTAGTAATAATATATGATATAATAATTTTTGAATATACTTTGCAAATTTAGTTCTACTAAAAAAATTTGTAATAGTTTTCTATAAAGTTCTTATAATACAAATTCTGATTTTGATTTTTCGAATTCATATACAAAAGCTTGTAAGGTCTCTTTCCCAAGTATACAGAATTCTACTAATTTAATACCTGTGGATGAATCTTCCAGGTTCTTTAGAAAAGATATCGTTTCATTTACTAATATTTTAGCACATCTATCTTTTGGAAAACCAAATATTCCTGAACTGATAGCAGGAATTGAGATACTTTCAAATCCTTTTAGCAAGCCAAGCTCAAGACAGCTATTAATGGCTTTGCTTAATTTTTCGTCCTCATTCCCCTCGCCCATTCTTGGACCTACAGTATGTATGATAGCTTTACATGGCAAAATTCCGCTAGAAGTTATTGTGGATGATCCTACCTTAATAAAACCTATCTTATTGCTTTCTTCCTGTATAATGCTCCCTCCTTTCTTTACTATTGTACTAGCAATCCCACCGCCATGTTGTAAGTAGGAATTTGCAGGATTGACTATTACATCGACATTTCTTTCAGTAATGTCTCCCTCAACTAGCGTCAGCATCCTACCTTCTTTGATCTTAATTTCATTTATTACTCTAGAATTCATTCATAGCATCATGCAAGAAAACACACTATTTTATTTAATCTAAACGGCGTAATTTTTTCATAAAGATGATTCATCATTTTGATACGCAGGATTAATTCGTTTCTTATCTATCTCGTTAAACAAGTCATATGTAAATTAATACACAATATATGAAGTAATGAGATCTTTGACTCAAATATATTAGAATAAAAAGAATCAATTATTTTACTTAGTTATCGATTCAATTTTGGGATTTAATATACTACTGGATTATATAGAAATCTAAATCAGATACCATTATGTAGTTTTAGTACTTAACGTCGGTATTCGTAAAATGGTAATAAATAGAAGAAGATATCTTTTTGTAATGCCAAAATAATATTAGTTACTTCTATTTAGTATGTTTTTTATTTTTTGCTATGTATCTTTATCCTTTTCCTTATGTCCATTAGGTATGGAGATCGACTTATAATCTTCAGTTTTATCATTTGCTTTTGTTTATTCATTACATTTAATTATGTACAATATTTATATATATTACGCAGTGTAATATTGTACTATATTGTCAACTAATGTTATGTTTATTATTTAACAAATATAGACAATCCAAGTCAAGGCGACTAAATAGAGAGTATAGAAAAATGGGCATCTTAGGAAGATGTACAAATGTTGATTCTCTAGGCATCAAATACTACTAACAATATCTAATAAGTATCAAAGTATAATGGGAATTAAATAAAGAAGGTATTGATATCAATATGTACAATTGCAAATCTCATGCTTTGTATACTTAAAATGTATTCACATTCAAGGTCATTGTTGAAAATAAAAATCGCACTTGTTTTTAATCATCAATATACAAAATTAATTTACCCGTTGTATACATTTTTGACTATAAGATTCTATTTTGATTCACAATATTTCCAATATCCTAATTACTTGTTAAATAAATTCTCTAAATTTGTTTTAACTTTCTTCAAAGTTCGGAATATTTGTTTACTATCATCATATTCGGTCACAATTTTTTCATATGACAGTATAAGATCGCGTTGTATTTTTTGATTTATGATAAATTCACTATCATTATTTTCCAAGTAAATTTCTAATGCCAAATCCTTGTTAACTAGCTTCAGAATAGAAGGACCAGTGGTGTTGTTTTCAGAATTATGTGGTTCAAAGTATAGATTGAATGGCTTAAATTTATTGTCCTCAGAAGTATACACTATATTAATGCCCATATCTACTTAA
>DATEOO010000395.1:0-4869 GCA_035274085.1 Candidatus Nitrosocosmicus sp. | reverse complement strand
ATGGCAGCAAATAGAAGAAAGAATGATCATTGCTTTTATACTATAATAATTATTCTAAAATACGAACTGATCTAGTAGGATCGGCACGCATCAGTAAGAGTGGGGTCATGCTTTAATCCATAGCCAGCAAACCTCACTTTTACTTTTTAAATTGATAGATGGTAGGTGTCAAAAAAAGTTCACTTGGTCACAATAAGATAACAGAAAAGTTGCAGGAATAGTGGTCAATTGTTTTTAATCTATTGCAGCTGCGCTGTTAGAAGGGGATTCTCCTCATAACATTCCTATTTATTATTCGATTATTACATTTTAATCAAAAACTCTAATTAGTGCTTTGATGTTATTTTGCTGATACTACATAATTGCAGAAATAATCTTTTAGTTGCAGAATCAAACGTAGTCAACAACTCTACTAAAGCCGTCTAGAATGAGGCTATTAATCTTGACTTCTAAAGATAAATATGTTGGGCCAGTATTTGAAAGTAGTCGGTGAAATTATTGATAAAAGATAATAAATTAAACTATAAGGCCATTTACGACTATATTCTAGGAATAGACCCAGACATCAGATTTGTAGGACTGATAGATGACATGGGAAGATTGGTATACGGTGGGATGAGACCAGGAAAAATTTCATTGGAATCTGAAACCGAATCTGTAAAAATATACATGGAATTCGCCTTAATTTCGAAATTACATACCGATTTTGACGCCAAACTAGGCCAAGTCAAATATTCTTTAACTGTGAGGCATAAGATTAAAATGCTTTCTTTTCCCATTGAAGGTCACATAATTAGACTATCACTAGAGAAAGAAGCTGATCACGAAAAAGTAGTTAACGCCGTTCTTGCCTATCTGAGTGGACTTGACAATGTCCCCACTGTTTAGTTTTTCATTTTACCTTCATAGCTTTGGATAATTTGTTCTATTACTTTGATCTCATCTAAACATTGCTCTCGAAATTCTAGGTATAATCCTTCCTCTTTTAGATTTCCCAGCCAACTATCCATTTTTTTAAAAAAAGAAATATAGTTTTCAAGCTCCCTTGAAAAAGATTGACTATTTTCTGGTGTATCAAAATTAGAGAAATAATTCAAAATTATCAAATGAAAATGTAACCTGTTTAATCTCAACTCAGCAAAAAATTTTCTATAGTGGATAATCCTTTCTTCCGTTGGCTCTGAGATAAGAACAGGAAGGGATGGCAATTTATGGGTTCTCATAGATTGAGATACGAGGCGCACAAAATATATCTTATTATCTACTTTAGCAATACTTGTACTTTCAATTTTTGTTTAGAGCTGATAGTCTAGTCATCTGCTCCCATGACTATTCTCTGTGAAATATCGATGCATTCGAACAACTAAATCCTTTGAACGCTCGATTATCCCACAACTCATCGTTATACCATAACCTAAAAGCCCTCCAACAATTGACATGCCCATAATGATAATGAAATAGTCTCCTACGAGTTGAGTGTATACTTTGGCGACCAAGTTCTGATATATTAAATATCCATAAAGTTCTTCATTTAATACATAAGTATTTAGTGGGAAACAAATTGTGAATGAGAAAGTCGCCAGGATTAACGCATAGATTATATAGATTTTTGGATTTGTATTCTCTTTATCCTTATATTTTAAATTCTCTGATCGTGATACTAGTGTGATATTTATTTTGGTAAATGTTTTTCTTAATTGCTTTTTGTTAAGAAAATAAATAGTTACAAAAGGAGCCACATTTAACAAATAGAACCAAGAATACTCAAACAAGAATGGGTTTGATATGATCTGAGTGAAAAGCATGATTATTACGTAGATACTTCCCACTATAAGGATCATTTCAGTAAAATCTGGATAATTCTTCAATATGCTGATAAAAAAGCTCGAAAGCAAAAGTGGAAACCCAAAGCAATTGATGAGTAAAGCTACTAATGCATCTGGATTGTAATTGTAAAATTGAGTTTCAGAAAAAGGTAGCGAAAAAAAATAGATGAATCCAGATAAAACCAATAAAATAAAAGAAACATTGAGTATGAGTTGAATTCTAAGTAGAACTGGTTGTTTCCTAACCATCAAGTAGTTTGGCTGATTTATAGTGTTTAAATTATCATCTTCATTTTTATCTCGATCTTGGTTATTTATCTCTGCAATATCAGTCGGGTATCCTTTGCCGGATCTCTTATTATTTAGGAGAATCGAATCAATCAGTTTATTTGTTATCTGGAGGTTACCTATGCCAACCAACATCCAACCAGTCAACAAAGTAATATGAGGAGGACTCAGAAGGCCGTCTAAGCCAAACTCTAGGTGCCATGAGAAATCAAATGGTCCTGCTGCCAGTATCAAAATGGCACCTAGAAGTATTAGGTAATTAGCTTTTTTATATGGATTATTATCTAAAATATTTTTTCTAATATTAATCAAAAATGTACTAATTACGATAAAAATTCCGGTATATACTAAAGTATGTGGGTATGAAAAGAAACTTTCAGGCTGACTTAAAATATGAAACGTTATATCCCAGCTACCTCCAGAAAATGAGATGATTAGTCCAATTATGATGATTAAATTTTGATATTCAAAAAGGATTTTCTTAAAAACTCGAAGTGAAGTTGTCGACTTTGTCAACCTTTCATCTACCTATAAGATTGAAAATATTCTGATACCTTTCAACAAGGTCAAGTTCTTTTTTCTATCAGGTTTACCACATTCTCTATTCCAAGATCCACAATATAGTTCCCAAGCCTTGGACCCTTTTCGGCGTTTATCAAAATCTTATATAATAATTTGAATATCTCTTTGGGCTGAAGATTGTTCATTTTCGCATTATTGTATATAATAGTTTGTACTTCTTGAGCCAAATCGTCATTTTGAGTTTTGATATCCGGGTTTTTTTTATTTGTATCTGATGCCAAGCTAGATAACTGATTTCCTATCTTGAATATTACATCTTTTTGAATACTGTTCATTTCAACTTTTTCAATGATGCTACCACCCCCGCCTTCAACATCAGCCTCTATCCCGCTCATAAAATCTCTTACCCAATTTGTTGCAAGATTGATCCTATTAATTAAGTCCTTTTTCTGGATGTCTTCTTCCTTTACGAGTCTATATTTCTTTAGCCTGTCAAATATAGAGCTTAATAGCAGCTCTGAATTCTGGATTTGGTTGTTAAACAAGTTTGCCTGTTGAATTAGAATCCTAAATGGCACGTGTATGGATGCAGAATCATCAGCTGGTGGATGCAGATGATTAATGTATTCGTAGACTCCCCTTATTTTCGCTAGTTTGCTATCATTTGGTTCACTTATTTTACCAAAGAAAATGTCTTCAAATAAATCATACTCATCCATGAGTAAAGGAATATCGTCAATGCCAACGTGTCGTGTTCCGGAGATTCTTTTAAAAAGTAATAATAGAAGAGATTCGGGTGATCCATATCTTAACCACATTTGTGGAGTCAAGACATTTCCCGCAGACTTGCTTATTTTCTTTCCACCTTTGTCTAAAAACATTTCATACTTTGCGTGCAAAGGATGACTAAATTTCAGAACCTCATCGGATATCCAATCATTTATCTTTACGGAATCCATGATGTCTTTGCCAAAGGCTTCGAATTTTATATCAAAAGCTTGCCATCGTGCAGCAAATTCAACCTTCCATGCTAATTTTCCATTCCCACTTTCTATTTTGACTTGACCCCTATGTCCGCATCCTTGAATCAATTTTTTTCCGATCGTGTTACCGTTACATGAATAAGTTACAGCTCTCTCATTTTTTAAATAATCAATTGAGTTAGCAACATATAGTCTATTACAATTTTCACATATAGGAAAGTAAGGTAGAAATTTGAGATATTTTTGCTGACCTGTAGATTCTGCAATCTTATCACCGATCAATTTACTATGAGAGAGTATCTTGTGGGTTTGCTCTGTTAAGATTCCACTTTTGTAAGTTTGGGTACCGCTCTTAAAGGTGTAAGCTATTCCTGCTGTGTCTAACCCCTCTAAAAGGAGACTACTCATATGTTGTCCATATGAGGAATGGCAATCACCAAACGGGTCAGGGATAGTAGACACTGGCGTACAAATGTAACTTTCCAGCCATTTTGGTAAGCCAGCTGGTACCTTTCTTAATCCATCCAAGTCATCTGAAAATGCTATCAATTCGGATTTATAACCGAGATTTTTTAGGGCCAAGGAAATCCCGTACGCTCTCACTGCATCACCCATACTTCCTATGTGGGGGATGCCGGAGGCTCCTAAACCACTTTCAACTTTAATATTTGAAGTTGATCGACCGAGTTTTTTTTCGCGCTCGATTATTGTGTAAGCAATTTTATCAATCCAGGTCCCTTTCCCTATTATGTTTTCAGGAGAACTACTCATTTGTCCTATAATAATTTTGTAACATAAGGACCATTATTAGTATATCCAAATTTCCTATAATAATCTCTGGTTCCTACCGCACTTATTACTGAAATTTTTTCTAAACCAAATTCTTCTTTGCAGATCCTTTCAGCTTCAGTCAATAGTCCTCGTCCTAGACCCTTATGTTGATACTTTACTTGATTATAAGGTAATAATTCATCATCATCGGAAATAATATTATTAACAGTTTGAATATCATTATTGCTGTTATTACCATTTCTGATCATAATATCGGATTTTTTATTTTTAGATGCTGGTTGCTTTTTACCAACCTGTTCTCCTACTTTTGCGACTGCCCCATATACATGCAGTTCTCTTACAATTGCAGAGGTAAACGGTTTATCTAACAAATCTGAGGTATCATTTTTATTGTCTCCTATTTTAAAATGAGAGCTTGTCCATAATTCCTTTCTGAGTGGGTCAGACATGATCCGTAG
>DATEOO010000394.1:0-6790 GCA_035274085.1 Candidatus Nitrosocosmicus sp. | reverse complement strand
GATTGATAAAAGATCAAGGTATCTATTTAGAAGCAATTGAGCATGTTCGCAAATAGATGAAAGTACTATATTCTCTATACGACTCTAAACAGGACACTTGAATCGCTTCTCACACTTTAAATAAAAAACCCTAAATGACGTCTTTAACTGTCTCTTCTGTATCATAGTCTGACTCAACTATATTAGGGCTGTATTTGTGAATATCATCCCAATCCTCAAATGTCATCCAATATCCACAGAAGATTAATTTTTTCTCATTATCAATTTCTCCGTGCTGAGGCATTGATGCATTGTAACGGGTCAGTGTAATTTAAATCCTGAATTTATTTGCCATATCTTCGTGCTCTTTTCTGGAAAGTCCGAATCGCTCGCATCAAATCAATTTTTCTAAATTCGGGCCAAAAAATGTCTACAAATATAAGTTCACTATATGCACTCTGCCACAGCAAAAAGCCACTCAACCGTTTTTCCCCTGATGTTCTTAAAATCAAGTCTGGCTCCGCTTGGGGAAGATGCGCAGTATATAAATTTGCTTCAATAACCTTTTCATCAATCTCATCTATTTGCATTTTGTTTTCCTTTGTCAACGTTGCAATTTTTCTAATTGCGTCTATCAGTTCCTTCTGGCCACCGTACGCAATGGCTATGTTCAAGTACATATTTTCGTACTTTTCAGTTCTTGTTTCCAATTTTCTTAAAATATCTTGCAAATTTTTTGGAAGTATATTAAATTCTCCAATCGATTTTACTCGTATCTGCTTATCGTGTACTCTCTTATCATTATACAAACCAATTAATTTTTCCTCGAGTAAGGAGTAAATATTTTCCAGCTCTTCTGTTTCCCGATTAAGATTTTCATTTGATAATACATATACTGTAGTTATTCTTATTCCTAGGTCATAAATCCAATTCAATAAATCTTCCGCGATGTCTGCACCCATTTGATGGCCTTTAGCTTTATCGATATCCATTAGTTTTGACCATCGCCTATTACCATCTAGAATAATTCCTATGTGTTGGGGGAACGGAAATTGATTTATTTGACTTGTCAAGTGTTTTTCATATATTTTATAAACAAGATTTTGTCTGGATGTTAAATACAGCAGTTTTAAAATCTTGTCTATCATAGACATTCGGAGAGATGTTTATACCTTTATTTATGCTCTAATATACCTTACTGGTCATCATGCTTCAGAGCTTCTCCACCCTTTCGGTTCCTAAAGTATTGAAAAAGAAAAGTTGCCACTATCAGAGTAACTGCCAAACCTATTAGCAATGAAGAAATCAGATTGAAGGGATTTCCACGCTCGGTGATTAAGGATGTTAATTGCAACATGGGGATGTACAATAAACCCAATACGACCAATCGCAGAATATCATATATTATATTGATACTTCCTTTGAACCAATTGCTCAACAATATACCTGCAAATATTGTTCCAATTCCTATCCACAATAGGGTTATAGTTCCAGTTGCAAAAGTACTTAGCACAACTTTGTCAGTTAAAATCGATGTTATTCCTTGATCAGATTCCAATAACTCTGGAGGAATATGAGAAATTCCACTTAAAATTGATGCTATAATTATCATGGTGCCAGCGAAATAAGAAAATAGCCTGATAAACCCAGAAGGAGTAGGCTTTGAAAAACTTGCTATTGATTTATCGATATCAAATGCCCTGAGAATAAAGGCCGCACCCAATATACTTACTCCTAGTGCAAATGCCTCCCGAGAGAATCCAAATATTATTGATAGGCCGCTGATAACCAACAGTGCACCTGGAAGGCCTAAGAAAAATTTTGAATACCTAGGATCGTAAAATAGGATTTTTATATATCGCGCTAAAATAGCATAGGAATATTCGACACTTCTACTTTGTCTTACTATGATTCTTTGAATAGATATAATTGGAATTCGACCTTGAATCAAAGGGATTGCCGTTTCATCGTCTTCTCCATCTGATATTACTACAGCCCCATCTGCTCCGTACACACTCAAAACCCTGTCAATCTCTTGAGCAATTTTTAAATCTCCTTCAACACCTCGATTATACTTGCCTGCAACCAGGGCTATTTCTACATCATAGCCTTTCATTTTGAATTCTTCATATGATTTTACAGCTCCAAAAATCGCATTACAATCTGAATCTTCTGGATCTTCAATCGCTAACCTTGTTCCTGCATTAATACATAATTCTTTTCCGATAATCGGAGTTTCCAATCCCCCCTTAATACCAATATCGTCATCTCTATCAATACAAAAAACAATAACCTTTGAAAATTTTTGCAAGGAACCCATCTTGTCATAATTCTCATTTTTTTTTAAATTTACTTTATTGTCAAGTTGGCCCCATTTAGGCATTAATGATACAATAGATAAAATGATTCACTATTTAATTAAGTTACTCGATCTTTTCAAATTAAGAGTTAATATTCATATTAGATCCATATGACTAAAACAATCGCTGGTGTTCTTTTAAGATACACCGGTTATAAATGACGTTAATATCTTTTTTTTCTGCAATTTCTTGTGCTTCCCTATTGTAAATACCCAATTGCATCCAGATGACTTTGATTCCATCTTTGAGAATCGCATCTTGAACTACTGGTAAAACATCTTCAGATTTTCGAAAAATATCTACTATATCTACTTGATGCGGGACATCTGATACCCTTGGATATGATTTATTCCCTAGGATCTCCTCATAAATAGGATTTACAGGGATGATATTGTATCCTTTTTCAATTAGGTATTTTGGAACATAGTTTGACGGTTTTCCTTCATTTGGTGACATTCCAACTACTGCAATATTTTTAAATCCATATATCCTTTTTAAGACATCATCAGAATTCTTATCTGTATCGTTTTCATTCATACGGTATTTTGACCTTCTTATTATATAACAGTTAAATATGCATAAACATTTAAAAGTTATAGATTAAACACTCCATTTTCCTGATAATTCTTTGAGCCTGATGAAATCAAAATATACTACTCAGCGGCTATTGAATAATTGATTGAATTTCAATGATTGGTATCCTTACTATCTAATAATTGCTAGATTATTGAAAATACAGATTCAAAGGGATTTTTTAAATTCTCTAAACTTGTCAGCCCAGAAACAAAATGGACTGTTGAATTTAGAATGTTTCAGGAAAATACATAACAGCAAAACTTTAGTCATAGGTGCAGGACCAAGCATTGAGGAAAGCACTGTACAAAATTACATACTTGAAATTTACAAATGTAGCAAAGGCATATCTAACACTGCTTTGTCAGAAAATCCGGTTATTATAGCTGCTGACGGTGCCACTGAGATGTGTCTAGATTTAGGAATAATTCCAGATTTTGTTGTAACGGATCTTGATGGAGATTATGAGTCCCTACTCAGAGCTGATTCTGGTGGATCAATCATGGTAGTACATGCTCATGGCGATAACTATGAAAAGATCAGTTTGCAGGTTCCCTATCTAAATAATGTTATAGGAACAACTCAAAATTTTCCATTGACGAATGTCTACAATTTTGGAGGATTTACTGATGGGGATAGGAGTATATCTCTGGCAGTTGAGTTTCAAGCTAAGGAGATCTTGCTACTAGGTATGGATTTTGACTCTAGAATAGGGTTTTTTTCAAAAAAAAGTGTGTCAAATCTCAAGTTGAAGAAACAAAAATTGCATATTGGTAAATATTTGACTGATGTATTATTGGAAAAGTCTAGCGCTTTAATAACCCATATCACGACTTCAAATCACAATTCATCTTTTTATGGGGTGAATAAATATAAGATAATATGAAAACTAAGAATATTCTAACTTTTGCAGGTTTTGGGCTCGCATTGCTTGGAGGTTATTTGTGGATGATAGGTCAGATTACTTTTGGCATGATCCTTTGGGGGTTGACTTTTTTGATTATATATCGAATCAATCGCATGAACAAAAATAGATCAAAATACAAGAGCAAAATTAATAATAAACATAAACAAATTAATTCTAAAGATGATGATATTTGAACTCAGATACTCTCGTTAAAATTTGAATGCTCTCTTATGACTGATTAATCTAAAAGTATCTATTCCTTTACTTCTTTTGGGATACCGAGTCTATGGTGTTCCTCTATCCACATAATCTATCTGTTAAATTCTTCAAAACCAGTCTAGCTACTGAGGTTCGATAGTAGAGGGTGGCTTGCTTGATATAGAATATGTTACCCAAGTTACATTTTCAATTTCATTGGTTATCTTGGAACTAATCTTTTCTAAAGTGGAATATGGTAGTCGCGACCAATCAGCTGTCATCGCATCAACTGATTCAACAACTCTTATGGAGACAATGTGCCCAAAAACCCTTTCATCGCCCAAAATTCCAACTGCCTTATCATCTCCCACTATAGCGAATGCTTGCCATACTTTATCGTACAAATTATCTTCTACAAGTACTTCTTCTACTATGTGGCTGGCCTTTCTAGCCACGTTTATCTTATCTTCACTAGTTTCACCGATAATTCTTACAGCTAGCCCAGGTCCGGGAAATGGGTGTCTCTTAAGTAAGTCAGGAGGTACGCCCATTATTTTGGCCACATTTCGCACTTCGTCCTTGTACAAGAATCTCAAAGGTTCTAATATTTTTAAATGAAGCCATTCGGGGAGTCCACCTACGTTGTGATGAGTTTTTATCACTGTAGCAGGACCACCTGATACTCCGCTCTCTATGACATCCGGGTATAACGTTCCTTGGGCTAACCATTGAAAAGGTCCTTCATTTTCGGCAAATTCGGTAAATACTCTTGCAAATTCCTCACCTACTTTTCTTCTTTTTTCTTCTGGATCCTTTAGTCCTTCAAGACCTTTCAAGAATCTCTCCTTTGCATCTATAATTCTTATAGGTATCCTTAATTTTTCTTGGAAAATATCTGCGACAATCTCTCTTTCATTCTCTCTTAATAATCCATTATCTACAAAAACACATGTCAAATTATCTTTGATAGCCCTGTGTATGAGTATTGCGCAAGTGGTAGAATCGATACCTCCGCTCACAGCACATAGGACCTTTTCATTCTTAACCTTTATTTGTATGTCGTCAATACATGTTTCAATAAAGTTAGACATACTCCATTCAGGATTTGCATTGCTAATCTCGTTAGCGAAATTGAATAATACTTTATCTCCCTTCTCAGTATGAGCTACTTCGGGATGAAACTGTAATCCAAAAATCTTTTTGTCATTGTTACCTATTGCTGCTGAAAAAGAACTGTTAGTTTTACCTATGACTTCAAATCCTTTAGGGATTATTTCTGCGGCATCACTATGACTCATCCAACATTTCAGACCATCTGAATCTATGTTTTTGAATAAATTAGTTTTGTCTGTTATTGTTAATAATGCATTTCCGTATTCTCTTTTCAATACTCTCTTTATCTTGCCATTAAAGTGATCGACAATGATCTGATGGCCATAGCAAATACCTAAAATAGGAACACCTAATTCAAATATCCCGTTGTCGGGTTTGGGAGCGTCCTTACTGTAAACACTGGCTGGACCGCCTGAAAAAATTATTCCTTTTGGTTCTAAATTTTTTATATTCTCGGCTGGAGTATTGTAAGGAACTAATTCGCAGTAAACATTTAGTTCCCTTATTCTCCTACATATTAGGTGGCTGTACTGAGACCCGAAATCCAATACTACTATTTTGTCCATTATTTTTCCACTTTATCTAGCATTCTTGTCAAAACCCATGCGGAGGTATTGAAAATTTCATTGATCCTTTCCTTATCTCTATAATTCTTGATCTGTATTTTCTTAAGGATGTCCTTATTTTGAGTCTCTGTAATGATATCATAGCTGATCATTTCTGATTCAGATAATTGTCCATGATTGATCTTCTCAAGGTCCTTGTTTATCATACCCTGCAATATTCTATTTAAAAAAAATGACTTAAAGGGTGGAGTTTCTATGCTAATTCTAATCGGTTCTTCGGGGATAATTGTAACTTCTTCCTGTGTTACATGAAATCGGGCAACAGGTGTATTATCTTTTAATCTTTTTATTAGTCTTGTTTCCTCGACGGATTGCTTTCTTGGCTCAATATGCTCCTCTTGAGCTCTGCGTTTTTCATGATACTGACTAGGAATTTTCTTTTGAGAATTCATATCCATATTTTGTTCATTGGGTGCGATTTTTTTTGCCAAATTAAGATTGGCTGCAGTCTTGAAACTTCCTTGTTTTAATACAGAATCAATTAATGAGAGAGTTATCTTAATTTTTTCTATTTCATCCTGTTTTTCCAAAATTTGTTTAGTTAACCATTCTCTTATCTCTGCTGCATTTTTAATATCGTCATCAGAGTAACCTAGCATAATTTGATTTGATTTTTTTCGATATTAAATGTTATTTATTGTCACTTTTTTCTTTCTGAAAATTTCACTAACCCCTTGAAAAATCGGTTTTTGTGAATCAAGAAAATAACAGATTGTAAGAATTAAGACATGTTCCTTAAATTCGCTGTTATTTAGAATAAACACTAGTGCTAAAAATATGGAACTTTATCCCAGGTTTGCTGGCCTTCTATTGACTAAATACTCGCTCCGGGCTATCATTTAAAGACTTTTCGAAAATTTTCTATTTTAAATACTTTATTGTATTAAAATTATATATGGATAATTATTATTAAGGCTTTTGTTCAGTTAATAAAACCTTTTCGGACAAAATCATAATTATGATCCATTTATAATTGATATAATATTTGGAGATATTAGAATTGATTTTATAAATTCTTCTTATATAAATAACAT
>DATEOO010000393.1:0-13708 GCA_035274085.1 Candidatus Nitrosocosmicus sp. | reverse complement strand
GAATCCATTTTTTGTGAAGAATGTGGCAAAAAATTAGAATGAAATAGGTTATTGATTGATTGATTGATTTCTTAATCCAATCCGCACATCCACTACCCGTGAACCACGTCCTTCTTCTAGGACCAGTAACGGATTAATATCAAATTCTTCGATTTCTGGAAAATCAGTAATTAGCTGAGATAATCTTAGCAAACAATCAACTACGGATGGAATATCTGATGATTTTTCACCTCTTACACCTTTCAATAAAGAAATTGTTTTGATTGAATCTACCATTTCCCTGGCTTCTGATCCAGAAATAGGAGCCAGTCTGAAATTGACATCCTTCAAAATCTCAACATAGATTCCTCCCAATCCAAACATCAGCAATGGCCCAAATAATTTGTCTTGTTTTGCACCAAGAATTAATTCTTTGGAATTAGTCACCATTTCCTGAATCAATATACCTTCAATTCTTGCATTTGGATTATAATTTTTTACACTCGATATAATAGAATTATACGCATTTCGAACATCATCGGTATTTTTTAAACCAACTTTTACACCACCCGATTCTGATTTATGTATAATGTCTTTTGAAGATATTTTCATGACAACAGGATAACCAATTTCTATTGCAGATTTAACAGCATCATCTTCATTGTTTACTAGCACACTTTTTGGAACTGGAAATCCATATGCTTGAAGTACAGCATAGCCCTCATCTTCCAAAAGATTTGTTCTGCCTTGTTCATAAACACTAGATATAACATCCTTAACCTTCTCCTTATTAACGGAGAAAGATGGTATGGATTCCTTTTTGTTGTTTAACCAATTACTAAACCTATACATCGAATCTAATGTTCTTATGGCAGGTTCTGCATACATAAAATGAGGTACTCCTCCTTCTGACAATATAGATTTGTTTTCAATACCTTCAGCCAAACCCATTAATGCAGCTAGCATTGTCTTTCCACTATTCTTTGATGTTCGAATTATCGTTTTGGCTAATTCATTATAATCTAAAGTTGCAGATGGGGTACACATTGTTACTACAGATCCAACATTAGAATTAGACAAGACTTCAATCAATACTTTTTCAAATCTATTGAAATCCGCATCGCCTACGATATCAACAGGATTTCGGGAGGATCCATGTGGTGGTATTACTTGAGATATACTTTCCCTCGAATTAGAAATATCTGCCATTTGTATGTTATATTTGGAGCAAGAATCGGTAGAAATGATTGCAGGTCCGCCTGCATTAGAAACAATTACTACCCCCATATTATTCATTGGCAAAGGTTGTTTTGAAAAAGCGGTTGCTAATTCAAATAATTCCTGCATTGTATCTACCCGAATCACACCAGCTTGCTTAAATACAGCATCATATACTTCGTCTGCACCCATCAATGCACCTGTATGAGACATCGCGGCTCTGGCGCCTTCTGGAGTCCTACCAGCTTTCAAAACAATAATTGGCTTTCTTTTTTCCAAAGTAATTCTTTTAGAAGTAGTCATGAACCGTCGTCCATCATGAATATCCTCTAAATACATCACAATTACTTTGGTATAAGGGTCATCTTCTAATAATTCAAGTATATCGGTTTCATTCATATCTACCTTGTTTCCCATACTAATTACTTTGGAAAACCCTATCCCCTGAGCTATTGCATCCTCTACAGTAGCTGCGCAAATAGCTCCGCTTTGAGAAACAAGAGCTATTTCACCATGTTTGGGGGTAATTTTCAGAAATGTTAGATTCATAAGATTTTGATCGGTAAGACTCATTATTCCAAGACAATTGGGCCCTATTATTCTGATTCCATATTTTTTACCAACATCTTGTACTTGTTGTTCCAATTTTGCACCAGTTTCGTCAACTTCCTTAAAGCCTGCAGAAACAATTATGCAAGATTTTATATTTTTTTTTCCTATTTCTTCCATAACTGCGGGAACGATTCTATTGGGAGTGGCAACTACCGCAAGGTCAATGTTGTCATCGACATCAAGTACGCTCTTATAGGCTTTTATTCCAGATACCGATGAACTAGTCGGGGTAATCGGATATATTTTTCCCTTATAACCGCTCAATATATTGGAAAAAATAGCTTTACCTACTCCAGGTTTTTCTGATGCTCCTATTACAGCAATAGAAGATGGTGAAAGAAAAATGTTCTTTAAATTTTCATTACTCAATAAAAAAAAGTATATCATCTGGTTATAAAAATATTAAAAAAATTTAGTTTTTATATTAAAGAAATATTTATCATCATAGCTAAATGTCTTCAAACAAGTTGACCATAGATATTGATACTCATGGGCTAATAAGTGATCTTCAGAAATTGATAAAAATTCCGAGTGTTTCTGCAAGAAAGCAAAACCTGGAAGAATGTGCCAAAGAGATCGTTGTAATGATGAAAAGAATAGGAATCAAAACAGAGTTGATATATTTCGATGATGATCAGAAAAATTCTGAACCTCCTCCACTAGTTTATGGAGAGGTGAAATCCAAATCAAATCCAAATGGGAAGACTTTATTATTTTATAATCACTATGATGTACAACCAGAAGAACCTAGGGATTTATGGGAATATGAACCGTTTGAGGGTAAAGTAGAAGGGAATTTGATTTATGGGAGAGGTGCTTCCGACGATAAGGGTGAACTTGTAACCAGACTAAAAGCAATAGAATTTTTTCTAAAACAAAGAGGCGATGTTCCAATGAATATAAAGTTTCTAATTGAAGGAGAAGAGGAGATTGGAAGCAAGTATATATCAGAATATCTAAAAAAATACAATACAAAATTTAAGACGGATGTAGTTATTTGGGAATTTGGATATATAGATCAGGTGCAAAAACCCATTATCAGTTTGGGGATGAAAGGTCTTTTATACGTAGAATTGACGGCACAAGGTGCATCTAGAGACGTTCATTCTAGTTTAGCTGTTTTGATAGAAAATCCTGCTTTGAGAATTGTCCAAGCATTATCAACATTGGTCGATAGGGAAGGAAATATTTTGATAAAAGATTGGTTTAAAGAAGTTAAAGAGTTATCAGAAGAAGAAAGTTTGATCATAGACGGCGAACCATTTGATGAGGAAAGTTTTAAAAAAGAATACGGAATCAGCAAATTTATCAATAATCTTAGCGGGAAAAAAGTAAAGAAAGCTTTGACTTGTGAACCAACATGTAACATATCTGGATTAAATTCAGGATATTCAGGACCAGGTGCAAAAACCATAACACCTTCAAAAGCAATGGCAAAGATTGACTTTCGTTTGGTTCCAAATATGGACCCTGTTCTCCAGTTTAAAAGGCTTGAGAAACATCTAGTAGAAAACGGATTTGAGGACATCAAAGTCACACTTGTTCATGGAGAAGCCGCTGGAAGAACTGCATTAGATAATCAATATGTAAAAATAATTGAAAAATCTGCAAATGAAATTTTTGGAGATTCAATAATATCAATTTCATCTGCAGGTACAGGACCTATGTATCATTTTATTGATTTGCTAAGAGCTCCTTGCATTTCAATTGGTGGGACCTATATATTTTCAAGGATACATTCACCCAACGAATTTGCTAAGATTGACCTGCTGGAAAAAACTACTAAATGTATGATAAGAATTATCGACAATATTTCAACGACTGTAATATAATACACTTTTTTGATTTTACTTATAAGGATGCAACAAGCTTTTACTGATATTGGGTTTTGAAGATAAGATAAAGAAAGACTATCTAGAAGATTGGAAAGAGACAGTAATTGAGAAAATACAAGAAAATGATGACATAGTAAAAATAATTGAACATGTACTTCATATTGCTAGAATTATCGATTATCCCAACCTCAAAATACCAGAATATATGAGCATGATGAACGAGATGGGAAAAGAGTTAACCTCCCAAATAAAAGATACAAGGAGTATGAGACCAACTTATATCATTGAAAAATTGAATGAATTTTTCTTTGACAATAAAAAATTTCAACCAAATATTAGTGACTATTATAACCCTGTGAATAATTATTTAAATATAGTATTAGAAAAAAGGACAGGAATTCCAATAACACTATCGTTAATCTATATTCACCTCGCTGGTTATATGGATTTTAAGCTCCATCCAGTTAATTTTCCATCTCACTTTCTAGTCAAATACATACTAGACCAAGATTCGGACGAATCTATAGTAATTGATCCATTCAATAAGGGCCGAATCATGGACGACTATGTCTTACAAGATCTTTTAAATAAGGCGTATCCCAGATCCACTATTTCATTATCTAACGATTTGTTGAAGAAGACAAATTCACTTCAAATAACAATTAGAGTCTTAAATAATTTGAAAAACGGATACACGGAAGTGGATGATTTAAATAAAATAATGAAAATAAACGAAATGATCCTCTCCTTAGATAGCACTAGTCCAGAAGCACTTAGAGACAAGGGTATAATTTTATATAGAAATAAGAAATACGAAAAAGCTTTAGGAATTCTTTATAAATATATAGATTTGAATCCTGAAGCAAATGACATTGATAGGATATTAGAATTAGTAAAGCAAATTAGAAAGATAATTAGAAAGTAAATTTGAAATTATAATTGATCTTGAAGATATTCTTAGAATAGAATATGATTAAAATTAGAAGTATTTTTTTGCATAGTCGGAATCGGAAAGATAGCTCATGAATTTTTATCTCTATGTCAATTAGTTGTTTAATTAATATATTAAATTCACAATTAATCAATTATCAATACAACATATAGAGTTTCAGTACAATACTACAATATAAGAATGGGTAAAGAAATAAAAATTCTAACCCAATTGATTGTCAAAATTGACATTTGTTATTGGAATTTTACGAATATATGCAAGAGGTTTTGAGAAATCTGCGTGGTATTCAACACATCCAAACATAGTAGAGAATAGATACAGCTAAAGATTAACAGTGACTGGATAAAGAAACTTAAGATGTTACAAACATGATAAATTTCGGTTATATTAATGATAAACAACAAAAATAGATCAAAATGGAAGCTCTATCTTGTATAATTGGTCCAAATGATCTATATACTAATTTGTAAATAATTTATATTAAACATAATAAATTTAGATATTCTTATTTATTTTGAGAAACAGATCTTTAGCATTTTTTCTGGCTTCTTCAGTTATTTCTTCGTTAAAAATAGTATTGCTCAAAGAATCAAGTATTACTTGCCACTCTTTTTCGGTTAATTGAATACTCTTTTTGTCAGTATTACCCATGGTAAAATTTTTCAGTTTTCTGTAATAAAATCTTATTTGCTTTTAATATATGAGATCATGTAAGTCTACCAAAAATGAAGCAGGCATGGCAGTAATAGTAGTGGCATTAATAGCGATAATTAACTAGGGTTTTTGAATTAAAAGGGTATCAATTCTAACCTCTGGCTTTGTCAACTTCTAAGGTTAGGTTCTTTTCGATATGATGTAAAAACCATGAGCAGAAATAATCAAAGAGGCCAAAGACATCTTTGTAGCAAATACCAAGTTCCACGGAGTATCAGGATTAGGATATGGCATATATAGATCATCCAATCTTAATTCACCGTTAACCAAGTCAGCAGTAATTAACGCGTTCCATATAATAAAATTATAAAAGAATTCATAAATTGAAATTATTAGTATTGCAAGAACTATCAATTGCAAAATGGATCTTATACTTTTTGGGATATTTCTTACCTTATCTGCTCCAAGCTTAGTAACGCAATACCACGCTACCACAGAAACGATCATAAGATAGGTTATCAATTTTGCTAACCCTTTGACTGGAAACTCAGTATTAACCAATACTTCTCCTATTACGACCTTTCCAGTATTCAAATATTCATAAAGACTCACATATAATGAATAAAACGTAATTGCAGCCATAACAAATGCACATAAATAAAAAACGACTAGGTAGAATCTCCTAGAAAGAATTTCGTCTTTTTCAATGGTTAATTTCATTTACATTAAAACCGATTTAATAACTTATATAAAAATGATATTTTATTGAGAAAACCTTAGTTCAAATAATTCATGTAGTATTTTTGATCACTGTAGATTATTCTCAAATGTTCTTAGAATTTTGTTTATATCGGCTTCAGTTATCAGCGGGTGAACAGGCAATGATAGCACATGATTCCAAGCCCAAGCAGTATTAGGGAGAAAGGTGTCAGAGTTAACATCATTAGAGTGACTATAATAGGGAGTCTTATGTATTGGAGGATCATAGTAGACAGTAGCACCAATTTCTTCCTTTATAAGAGCATTTTTGATCAACTCTCGTTGAGAATTTTCCTTAAACCCAATAGTAAATAGATACCAGTTGAATTTCTTATTCTCAGGTTCATAAGGCAATGTGAGTAAGCCTTTTTGTTCAAATTTCTTTAATCCATCAAACAATAATTTTGCATTTGTTTTTCTCATTTCTAGCATCTTGTCTAGCTTTCGCATCTGAGCAATTCCGATGGCGGCATTTACTTCGGGTAATCTCAAGTTCAGACCAAATATCTCTGTATCATACCCATTTACCATACCATGGTTTCTTATCATTAGCAATTTTTCATACAGATTGTCATCACTAGTAACAATTGCCCCACCTTCGCCAGTTGTGAGTACTTTACTAGCATAAAAACTAAAACAACCTAAATTTCCCATTGTACCAGTTTGTTTTTGATCATACAAAGAACCTAGTGATTGACAAGAATCCTCTACAACTTGTAATGAATTATCTTTTGCAATAGAATTCACTTCATCCATATCAGAAGGATGACCGTATAGATGAACCGGAAGAATTGCTTTTGTGTTTTTGTTAATTTTTTTCACAACATCTGAAACGTCTATTGTGTAGTCATTCTTGTTTATATCAACAAAAACAGGCTTTGCTCCAGTAGCAATAACTGAATTGGCCGTAGCTACAAAAGTAAAGGATGGAATAAGTACCTCGTCGCCTGCTTTAATATCCAAAGACAATAAGGCAGCATGTATTGCAGATGTTCCTGAATTAACAGCGATTACATGCTTCACTTTGAGATAAGATTTTAAGAGATTCTCAAATGCTTGAACCCGTTTTCCACCATTTTTAGCAGGAGAAGTCAATGCATTTTCGTCAAGGACGTTCAAAACTTCTTGCTTGGTATCATCATCCAACCATGGCTTATTTATCGGAATCATTATTGGATAATTATCATCTAACAGATATAAAAATCAGTAATAAATAGAATTAAATAATTAGAAATATCAGTTTTATATAGTTCAGTAAACCGTGACAGATGGCATAAAGCTGTAATATCTCCTAAATGAAGTTGAATATGATGTGTGTTAAAATATAATAGAGGGCAATAATAATTAGCTTTAGTGCAGATGTGGCAGAGTGGTCATCCTAATGCAGAATTATTAGGACCACAGTAATGCGTCGGCCTTGAGTCAATAACAAGGTAGATTAAGAGAAAGCCGATTCGCCGTATGGCGATCAGGAGTTCAAATCTCCTCATCTGCGCTGAAAATTTTGATTTATATTGCACTGCTATATCCTCATCATTTTCCAATTAATGATAAAAAAAGTGTGATCTAAAAAATTTGTACAGATTTAAAATAAAAAGTCAATTGTTATGAGTTGTGAGTCAACCATATAGAGAGGATAGATAGCATAGTTGCCGGGGATATAGAAACATACAGTAATTTATGTATCAATAGAATAATATTTTATATTGACTATAAGACAACTTATACATCATTAGATAAGATGATGAATAAGTATGTAGTCATAGTAATTGGAATTATAGTTGTAATAATAAGTGCATTAACAATACTAAATACTCCCTCAGAAACAACGATCCTTTTACCTTCGCCATACGCAGAAGATAGAGCTTCTGCTGTCAAAGTAATAGCAGATAATTTAGAGTTTCCCACAGGTGTAGCAATTTTACCGGATAAGAGAATCGTAATAACAGAACAAACAGGAAAGACATTAATTCTCAATAGTAACGGATCTCAGTTAAATAATTATAAAGTAACGGATAACTATTTTGATGAGGGTGCAGGACTATTAGGATTAGCAATTCATCCTCAATATGTTAATAATCATTATTTGTATCTTTATTATACTTATAAAAATAATGATAATCAGACATTCAATAAGGTAATACGGTTACAAGAAAAAAATAACTCACTTAGTGAAGCAGAGACAATAATCGATCATATACCGGCTTCAAAACTCCATAATGGTGGAGTACTAAAGTTTGGACCGGATGGAAAATTGTACATAGGTGTTGGAGATACTACAAATTCAGAGCTATCACAGAATCTATCTAGTTTGGCAGGAAAAATACTCCGTATAAACGATGATGGAACCATACCCAATGATAATCCATTTCCTAACTCTCCAATTTACTCATATGGACATAGAAATGTTGTAGGCATTACATGGGATTTTAACAATAATACAATGTATGCTAGTGAAGCTGGCAGGATTGGAAATGATGAAATTAACGTAATCAAAGCGGGTGAAAACTATGGCTGGCCAATAGAAGAGTGTGGTAATTTAGAGGAAAGTTTATTCATTAATGCAGAATTTTGTTTTACGCCTTCTATATATCCCTCTGGAATTTTGATAAGCAATTCTACGGAACTAGGTTACTATGGAAAATTAATTGTAGCTACATTAAAAGGGGAGCATCTGAGAAGTATTGATCCTATATCAAAAGATCAATCTTCAATATTAACTGGATATGGTACAATCAAGGATGTGGCAGAAGATAGTGATGGATCATTATATTTGATAACAAACAATAGAGATTTTTTTGATAAGGGAGGTGGTGCCGTCGACAAATTGTTAAAAATAATCAAAAATAGTTAAGAATGAGTAAGAATGAGTAAGAATTTGGATAAGAAAAAATTTAGAGATATGACTCATGAAGAAAGACTTCAATTTATTAAAGTAAAAACGAAATTAGATGATAACGAAATTGATTTGTTTAGAAATACATCAGTATTTAAATTTAACAATATCGATGGGATGATAGAAAACGCTATTGGAATTTTTCCACTCCCTATTGGATTAGCAAACAATTTTGTCATCAACAATAAAGAGTATTTAGTTCCTATGGCAATAGAAGAACCATCTGTGATAGCTGCTGCAAGCAACGCTGCAAAGATAGCAAATAAAGGTGGAGGTTTTAGGGCTCACGCAAATGATTCAATCATGATAGGGCAAATTCAATTAATCCCAGATAGCTCCTACAATCAAACAAAAGTTCAAGATCTAATTGAGTTACTATCAAATAATAAGATTAAAATAATATCTCTAGCAAATACTAAAAGCAAATTTGCGAAATGTTTAGACGTTAGAATTAAACAAGTTAATGATGAAAGCATAAACAAACTCGGACTGATGATAATAATAGAAATCATGGTAGATACCAAGGATGCAATGGGTGCAAATGTTGTTAATACCATGTGTGAAGCAGTTGCACCTGAAATAGAAATATTAACAGGATGTAAGGTGATACTAAAAATTTTGTCTAATTATGCGACACAACGCCTAGTAAAATGTAGAGCTATATTTCCTATAGATTTGATCGGTGGTGAAGAAATTCTTAAAAGGATTTTATTTGCTTATTCACTGGCGTTCACTGATGTCCATCGAGCCGTTACTCATAATAAAGGAATTATGAATGGGATCGATAGCGTAGCAATAGCTACAGGTCAGGATTTTAGAGCTATTGAGGCAGGATGTCATGCATATGCGTGCAGAGATGGACAATATAGATCTTTGACTAAATGGTATCAAAATTCTAAAGGAGATCTCGTAGGAGAAATAGAAATACCAATGGCCGTGGGAATAATTGGAGGGATAACAAACACCCATCCTATCGTTAAAGCATGTTTGAAATTAATGAATATATCAAATTCGCAGGAATTAGCAACTATTATTGCTGCTTCAGGACTAGCTCAGAATTTCTCAGCAATAAGAGCTTTATCTAACGAAGGTATTCAAAAGGGACACATGAAACTGCACTCTAAAAATATTGCAATAATCGCAGGAGCTACAACTAACAAAATAGAAATAGTCTCCAGAAAAATGGTTGAAGAGAGAAATGTATCGGTTTCTAGAGCCAAGGAAATTCTAGAATCCTTAAAAGAAAATTAGCCCTGTGTCCTGATGGAATACAAAGTCGAATTAATAAAACAAATAAACAACGTAATAATTAGTATATTCGATATAGGTATCAAAGATGGGTCTTATTAAATTCACGGTGCCCAAAGGCAGTATAGAAGAGGCTACTTTTAAAATGATAGAACAGGCATGGCAATGCAGTGTTAGTGGAAGGGGTAGAATATACAGAGTAAAGATTGCAGACCCAGATATAGAGGTCAAAATTTTAAGACCTCAGGAAATTCCAACATACATACAAGAGGGATTTCATGATGTTGGAATAACAGGCAAAGACTGGATAAGGGAAACTAATGCTGATGTCAAAGTATTGTTAGATTTAGAATATGGCAAAGTTAAGCAGGTAATAGCTATTCCAGAATTTTTTGAGTTCAACAGTCTTGATGAGTTGATAGAAAATTTTGCCCATAACAAGAAGACATTGAGGTTTTCCACGGAATATCTAAAATCAGCATCTTCGTATATAAAATCAAAGGAGAGCTATAAAAAATACTTTGGGGACCTGGAACCCACAATAGTAACTCCTTGGTCTAGGACAGGTAATAATAAACTGGTAGAAATTTTTTTATCGTTCGGAGCAACAGAGGCAAAACCTCCAGAAGATGTCGATGCAGTTTTTGACATTACAGAAACAGGAACTACCCTTATTCAAAATAATTTAAAAATCATAGATCAAGTAATGGAATCTACAGCAGTACTCATAGCAAATAAAGAAGCTCTAAAAGATCCTATCAAAAAGGAAAAAATAATAGACATGATTGTCTTATTGAGAGGAGTAGTAGAAGCAAGAAAAAAATTACATATTTTTGTTAATGTAGAAAAAGACAATCTTGAAGAATTATTACGTATTCTCCCATCATTGAAAGGTCCAACCATTAGTAATTTAAGTAAAGAAGGATGGTATGGAGTAAATACCATAATAGACAAAAATGAGTTTATTAGACTTATACCAACTATCAGAAAAGTTGCTCAGGGGTTAGTAATTTTAGAACCAAGTCAAATATTATCAATGGATAAGATCATTCTAGATGATAAAGATGAAATAAAATTTGATTAAGATTATAAGAATTAGAGAACCGCGAGAACAAGCTAATGAATTAAGAGAAAGATCTTGGAATAAGGATCTTTCAATTCCAACAAAGAATGTTCTAAAAATCATCGATGACATACAAAGAAATGGGGATGAAGGACTGTTAAAATGTATTGAGAAATATGAAAATGTTAAGATGGATTCATTTGTAGTTAGTAAGTCTGAAATTAAAGAAGCCTATGAAAATGTCTCAGCCAAGCAAATAAGAATAATAAAATACATGAAATCCAAATTGGAGAAAAGTGAAAAAGCTGTAATCGACAATCTTAAGAATATTAAAATTGATTCGGATGGAATTAAGATAAACAAAACAATAATGCCTATTTTCAGAATAGGATGTTATATCCCAGGTGGGAAAGCTAGATATCCAAGTACGATAGTAATGTGTGCCATACCAGCAAAAGTTGCAGGGGTAAAACAAGTCGTGGCTATTACACCATCTATGAAAAATGGAAAGGTGGACCCTTTGACTCTTGTTGCAGGTGACATCTGTGGTGTAGATGAGTTTTATAAGATAGGTGGCGCGTACGGAATAGCAGCACTGGCGTATGGTACAAAGACCATAAAAAGAGTGGATAAAATAGTTGGACCAGGTGGTGTATATGCTTCTGTTGCAAAGTCAATAGTATCAAAAGATGTATCAATAGACATGATAGCCGGTCCGACCGAATTACTAGTATATGCGGACGAAAGGTCAAATCCACGATATATCGCATTGGACTTGATCTCTCAGGCAGAACACAGCGAAGATACATTATGTGGGGTAGTAACGAAATCAAAAATGTTAGCCACAAAGATATCTGAAGAATTAAATAGAATAATTAAAGGAGATAAAATGCCCAGAAGAGAATTTGTTGAAAAAAGTATAAATGACAATGGATTCATAGCATTATGCAATAATAATGAAGAAATAACAGAATTCATTAATGAATTTGCGCCTGAACACCTTGAAATATTTGCAATTAATGATAAAAAGATATTAAAGGAGATTTATAATGCAGGATTGATATTAATTGGAGAGTATACACCATCATCTGTGAGCGATTATTGTCTTGGCTCTAACCATGTACTTCCAACTTATAGATTTGCAAAATCGAGGTCAGCACTATCTGTTTTAGATTTTATTAAGCTAGTAAATGTTATAGAAATGAATAGGGATGCCTTAAGGAAAATGTCTCCAATAATAAAAGAAATAACATCAACAGAAGGATTATTTAATCACTATGAAGCGGTAAATGGAAGGATAAATAATGGTGGATTGGCTAGATAAGGAACTTGTCCAAATTAAATCACATAAACCTTATAAAAGGCCAGAAAAAATTCATGACTTCTATAAACTAGATTCGAATGAAAATTTAGTTTTAGAACGGAGATTTATAAAATCAATTGCATCAAAATCACTTCATGAAAGCGATTTTAGAGAATACCCCATAGAACAATTTGAAAAACTGTATAAAAAATTAGCAGATTATACCAAACTAAGTACAAGAAATATTGGCATAGGTAGTGGATCTGACCAAATAATGGATTTATTATTGTCAACAATAGGTAAAGGAAAAAAGATCATAACAATAAACCCTACATTTTCTTATTTTACAGACAGATGTAATCTGTATAAAATATCCACTAAATTAATAGATCTTTCCGCTATTGATAATTCCTTTGACCTAGAATTCTTTATCAAGAAAGCGAGAGATTATGATATTATATACATAGCATCACCGAATAATCCTACTGGAAATCAATTTAGACTTGACGATATTTTACGTATAATAGATATTTTAAAAGAT
This sequence comes from Candidatus Nitrosocosmicus sp., assembly GCA_035274085.1. GTDB lineage: Archaea > Thermoproteota > Nitrososphaeria > Nitrososphaerales > Nitrososphaeraceae > Nitrosocosmicus. The sequence continues at coordinate 648 of DATEOO010000393.1, read as the reverse complement.
AAATTAATAATAATCGATGAAGCCTATGTGGAATTTGCTGAATATAGTTTGTCAGATATAGTGACGAAGTATCATAACGTTTTAATTATGAGAACATTTTCAAAAGCTTTTGGTCTGGCTGGAGCTAGAATAGGATATATCTTGGCTAATGAAGAAATATCGAATGTTTTCAACCAATATATTCAATTACCATATCCATTAAGCAGTTTTTCCATGCAATTGGCAATTGAAGCACTTGATAACATTCAGATGGTAAATAGAAGTATAGAAACAATAAAGAAAGAAAGAACAAAAATGTTTGATAGGCTAAATAAATTAGATAAGATAAAAATATTTAAATCAGATTCTAACTTCTTTTTCTTTCAAACATTTAATCACTATAATAAAATCAAAAACCAATTATTAAATGAAAGAATACTAATAAAGAATTTTGGAGACCTTGGAAACTACAATGGAGCAATGAGAATCACGATTGGAGATACCGAAATAAATGATAAAGTAATATCTGTAATTGAAAAGTCATTAGCGACATAGTGTCATCTTTGGTTGGTAAGTTATGAACAAAATTTTACACAGAGTATCATTTTTTATAGTATATTATCCTCATACGAATTATCAGTAGTATTTTTGTCGATATTATCAATCATC
>DATEOO010000392.1:0-5801 GCA_035274085.1 Candidatus Nitrosocosmicus sp. | reverse complement strand
ATTTGAATCAATGAGTCTCTGTTCGAGTGCTGACTTACCGAAGCCGGAGAAAATGGGTACATGAACCGCTCCTAATTTTGAGATCGCATAAAGTGCTACTAATGATTCCATTTTCATGGGAAGATATATTCCTACCACGTCGCCTTTTTTAACTCCGATATCCTTCAACGCACCTGCAAATACATTTACCATCATATCCAGATCCTTAAAACTGAGCTTCTTCTTTATCCCGTCAGAGTTTACGAATATAAATGCAATCTTATTTGGATGTTTATTGATATTATTTTGGATAACATTATCAATAATGTTACATTTTCCTCCAACAAACCATTCGCACCAAGGTAATCCCTTTTGTACGTCAACTACTTTATCGAATGGCTTCCTCCATTTGATTCCAAGATCGTCATTTACTGCGTTCCAATACCATTCAATATTTTCTATAGATTTCAGCAACAATTCCTCCAATGTATCAATCCTATTTTTCTTCATAAATCGAATTAAATTATTATCTTTAGTCAACTCCGATTTAGATGAATTAATTGAATAGTAAGGTACCCTTAGTTTTTTGACCATCTATATTTTAATCGTTTAGAATGATTTTCAGTTATATTAGTCTATTTTTCGGATGAGTTTAAAAGACTATGATTTGATAAATAAAATTAATTGAGGGGATATTGAAAGTTAAACGCATTTTCCCTCGCTTGTGCATCGCTGCCCCTATTGAGTGTATAAAAATAGGTTCCATTTACGTCGTAGGTCTTTGATGTGGAAGAATTAGAATTATCTGCTATTGCACCTGCCAATTTTCCTTGAGAATCAAAAAGTGAATTTGCTTCTTCGTTTAATGGTGCTCTGTCACGAAGGACAATGCTTTGATTTCCTATTATTGGATACACTGATTCGAGAGAATCTACAAATCCCTCTGTTCTGGCTCCTACATCACCAGAACCTATCCTTATATTGTCAAGATAAACATTATAGGTAACAGTTTCCAGTATTGCTGCCCCCTTGTTTGGATTATACACTTTAAAAACAGTTTCCAATCTAGATTCGTTGTTTCCTGGTATTACTTTCACCGAGTTAACTGATAAAGTTAAATTTTGGCTGTTGAGTTGCTGAGGGGTGAGTCCAGTGGTTTCTGAGGAATCAGATGGGGAGGGGGAGGGGGATGAGGAAGGCTGGTTTGACTGAGCAGGTACCCCACTAGTACCATTGGCTACTGATTCAGAATTATTCTTTGGGTTTGAATTTTGAGATAAAAATCCTATGTTAAATAAGTAAAAAAATACTCCTACAACTATTATACCTATCCCAACTGCATAGAGAACCCTCGTTTTCATAAATATCAGAATTTATCATTTGAGCCTATAAAATGGTTTAGAAAAAATTTTAAGATCGAAACTATGCAGTATTTTAACCTATACCAAATGAGGTCTTTAACACATGAAAATGGAAAATGGGATGCAGAAAACTATCACAAAGTTTCTTCCGTACAAGAGACCTGGGCAAAAGAACTATTATCTAAAAGAAAGTGGAAGGGAGATGAAGTATTAATAGATGCAGGCTGTGGAAGTGGCAGGGTTACTAGACTCATCGCTGATATTTTGAAAAATGGTAAAATTTATGCGATTGATCTGGATCAAAACATGATCGAAAAGGCAAAGATAAATCTAAACGATTACGAAAATGTCATTTTTGTCAATGCAGACTTATCTTCTGTCGAATTACCAGAGCAAGTAGATGTTATCTTTTCTAATGCAGTAATACATTGGATCAAAGATCATTACAAACTATTCTCTAACTTTTGGAAACTACTAAAGCAATCCGGGGAAATCTTAATTCAATGTGGAGGTAAAGGAAATCTAGGAACAGTCCATGACATCTTAGATTTGACAAGAGAAAGTAGTAAATTCAAAGGCTATTTTCATAATTGGGAAGACCCATGGAATTTTGCTTCCGCTGAAGAGACATTTTCAATAATGGAAAGGACAGGGTTTAAGAAGATTGAAACAGGTCTAACAAAAAAAATAGCAAAATTTTCAAGTTTTGAGGAATATAGGCTATTTATGAAAACGGTTGTAATGAAACCATATTTATCATATTTGCCTTCTGCTTACGATAATCAAATCATAAATTCTTTTATGAATTGTTTCTTTAGCAATCAAAAGAATAAGGAGAATAAGGAGAATAGGGAAATCTCTGAAGTTACTACAGACTATACTATAGACTATACAAGACTAAACATAAGAGCCACCAAGTGAACGATTTGGTAGAAACACAAATAGATTGGTCAAACAATCTGTTCTCTCCTACATCAGAGAATAAAATGAATAGAAACTATTTTGAAAGAACAAACAAAAACATCAAATCAAATCCAGATAAAGAGTTGCATTCTAAAATAGGTAATTAAATGAATATAATCAAATAGTAACTGGATTGTCATTTTGTAAATAGCTTCTAATAGGTGAAATTATTTTGTCTAGGTATCGGGAAGTTGACGCCTTTAAATCCATGGGATGAATCTTATCTTGTTCGTAATCACTTTTAACCTCATCATAAGAAAAATATGATATGTTACCTCCATATTTTTGGGGCCGTTCCAGTACAAATTCATCAAACTGATGGAATATTACATAGTTAATAATTTCTAATACAGGGTTGTTTGCAGAGATCTTTGCGGGACAATAAGCTTTTTTCATTTTTTTAGAGATCTCGTCAGAAGTATCATGTATTAAAATACTACTAGACGGATTACTCTTGCTCATTTTACTAAAGATTTTATTATCATCATCAAATATTCCATTGGAAGACTCTATAGTTGTGGTAGGGGTGGAGGTGGTGGTGGTGGCTGTAGCAGTGGCCGCATCCGTAACGGTAGCCATAGTAGTAGCACTAGTAGAAACAGGCTCAGACAGACCAGGTAACAAATGATGATGAACGGAAATGGGAACTTTCCAACCTAGTTTAGGAAAAACCTCCCGTACCAACATATGGATCTTGCGTTGGTCTGTTCCTGCATGAACAATATCTAGATCTAAAGCTTTGATGTCCACAGATTGCATAGAAGGATAGAGAAGTTGGGAAAAATCAAGAGAATCTTTTTCTGTTCTTCCCATAATTGTTAGTGATCTTAAGGTTCTAGCAAGGGTAATTTGCTTTGAGAAAAGTACAAAATTTTTCCAATAATCATCAGTCTCTTCATAAAGCTTTGTACCATGAATAATATTAACACCTGGACAAAAAAATTTGAATGCTTTTTCATAATAATTTGAAATTTTTGAAATTAATTCCCAATTACTATTGAGTTTATTATTGATATAAGTATGCCAATCAGCTAGAAACACATTTGCTTGGATGCCGGCCTTCAGAAAATCATTGATCTTAAAGCCTGTAACTATAAGGCTACCTAAATGTAATCTTCCTGAAATCTCCAATCCTATATAATGTCTAGGCGTTGTTTTGGTTTCAAATAATGTAGCAAGTTCATTTGACGCTATTATTTCTTCTGTTGGAGGCTTTTCAATTAATCGAATCTTCTCTTCAACGTCCATTACAAAATTTTAGTATAGAGATTATTATAAACTGTTTAATTCAACGTGCTCTCTGATCGACCGCATCATGTTATGAGTAAAAAAGATTAACCTAATCTTTTAACTTGTTAACTTTAATGCTGGTTAGCTTTCTAGGAAAAACAAAAGTGTCAGATTCTGGCGAAGATAAAGTTGAATCCGAGTTGGTAGATAAAGGATTTTTTCTACTACTTTCAATTGCAAACAATGGCTCGCAATTTACCTTAATGAATTTCTTTCTGCTACGATATTTCTTATCCATTCTAAAATAAAGATAATATTCCAGCACACCTTCACGGACCCCGGTTGGACATACCAATAAATTGTTAAAATTTTGCTTATCTATCAATATTTTTACGACAAAACTTCCGGTTGTAATTGTCTTTGCTCTTTGAGGGTCAACGGATTTTAGTTTTGATAATTCTTCGATAGACAGTCCCCTAAAAATAGTGTTTGCAAGGGTTATCATTTTTTTATCAAGTACCGAGCGACTATGATAAACAGAGGGGGATAAATCGATCATATGCGACATAAACTTGTAAATTGCTCTTATTGTTCCTCCTATTGCAATCATTTTTGTATCCGGAGATCTTTCCAAACTCAATTGATCATATGATGGGATATTTTCAAAAAGAGATTTTTCTAATCTTCCATAACTAATATCAGACCAGGATTTGTTCTCCTCTGCACCCCCATTATAACTTAGGAATTCTTCAGAGAGCCTCAACACACCCATATCCAAACAAATCGTTTTCAGTATTCTAAAATCTTGGACAAACATCAATTCAAGGCTCCCTCCCCCAAGATCAAAGAACAAGCCATTGGGAATATGCATATAAGATTGGGCCCCCAGATATGAAAAAAATCCTTCCTCTGGTCCTGATAAAATATTGAATAGAAATCCAGTATTATCTTCTATGGTATCTATTACGAATTTCTGGTTAGCTGCATCCCTTACTGCACTAGTTGCTATTGGAATAACTACGTCTATGTTTTTTTCTTTCAGATCTTTTTTAAAAGTATCTAGTGCTTTGATTGTTCTATCAACATTTTTATCAGATATTATGTTGTCATTTCTATTTAATTCTGAACCGATTTGAACATAATCCTGTTTCTGATACTGTTTTTTGTAATGTCCATTTTTGTAGATATCATAGGTAGAAATTTTTATAGAATTATAACCAAGATCTATTATAGCAAGACTTTCCTTTTTCCTAGACTCTATTGACTCAGCATACAACTATATTAAAAAATACAAAAAAGTAGTTTATTTAATTTTTTGTTTATGGACCATCCACAAAGGTTCTGCACCAAAGCCCTAGTAAAAAATAAGCAGATACAGTGCGAGAGAGAGAAAAGCAGGTACTAGGTAAGCTAAATTAGCTTATCATCGGTATTGTGAAAGCGTTACCTTTTCTCCTGGTTTCATATCTCTTTGAGTTTTTATCTTCTTTACAGCATCTTCGAAATGTTTCATTGTGACATGCGCCTCTGTTGCATGTTTTGCAGCGTCTTCAGGATTACTATATTTTTGAAGATACTCATGCAGTACGAGTGAAATCGCCGTATTTGCAACAGCGGACATATCTGCACCACTAAATCCATCTGTTAGTTCGGCAATTCTCTGTAAGTTCACTTCTCCTGTTAATGGCTTCTCCTTTGCATATATTTCCAGGATCTTTAGTCTTGTACTTATATCGGGTTTTGGAACAAAAACAATCTTGTCGAATCTACCAGGTCTTAGCAATGCACTGTCGATCATATCCAGACGGTTGGTTGCTGCTATTATGACTACGCCATTTAATTCTTGGATTCCGTCCATTTCTGTTAGTAGCTGAGAAACCATTCGTTCGGTGCCCGCATTAACGCCTTCCATTCCTCTTATAGGAGCAATGGAATCTATTTCATCAAAGAAAACAACACATGGTGCAGCTTGTCTTGCACGACGGAAAATTTCTCTAATCCCTCTTTCAGATTCGCCTATCCATTTTGACAATAATTCTGGTCCTTTTACGCTGATGAAATTAGCTTCAGATTCTGTAGCAACTGCCTTGGCAAGCATAGTTTTTCCGGTACCAGATGGACCATGCATAAGAATTCCTTTGGGTACAGAGTGACCTAGTTTTGTATAAAGATCGGGATACCTTAATGGCCATTCCACTGCTTCCTGTAGCTCTCGCTTAACATCATCTAATCCACCAATATCATTCCATTCAACGTCAGGTGATTCCA
>DATEOO010000391.1:0-6602 GCA_035274085.1 Candidatus Nitrosocosmicus sp. | reverse complement strand
GTAACTATTGCTGTGCCACCTATCAAACCCATTGTTATTAATCTTTTATTCATAGAACCATGTTAGCTGTTTTAATATATAAACTAGTGCTAAAAAACCTAAATAGTGCTAACTTTACTATATATAGTAATGATGTGGTGTCATCAAAGGTTTATTTTATTCTAAAACCAAAAGCAAAATGCTAATGAACTCTGATATGATATTAGATTGTTGGAAATTATTGCTTTTCAAGTTCCATTAACTTGAACAATTACTATAGGGATAATTACGAGTCATATTTTTAGGCACCATTTCATAAATTTTTTAATTGGTTAAATATTTGTATTTAGATTATTTAATTATGAATTTAAATCTACATGAGTCTCCTAAAATGTTTATACTTTATTGTTCCTTAGCAGGCTTTATCGCAGCCTGGGGGATCTCTGGACTATTGGTTAGTATCGACTTAATTTCTCAAACACCACCTGGTTCTTTTTTTGGAGTAATAGGTATATCTCTTGGGTATTATGATCCTGTTACTGCTCAACTTATTGGATTCGGGCTGCATGTCTTAACTGGGACTATAGCAGGAAACATATATGGACAGGTATCTTTGTTCTGGAAACGCATGTCACCCTACAACACTAAACATGGGATAAAAACCGGAATGATTGTTGGGGTAGTATTGTGGGCTACATTGTTTGTTCCCGTTGCATCGTTAGCTATCCAGCCTACACTCGATTCTTTCAATAAAGGAATTACTCCTAATCAATATGTTTATTCTGTTGCCACTAACTTTAATGAGCTATATGGTATAATTATAGTTGGATCATTACTATTTCACTTGATCTATGGAGCATTATTAGGATATATGTCAGGCCGGATGATGGATATCAAAGCATTTGTATATCCTAAAACCATATGATGGAAATATAGTCTAATTCATTTGAAGTTATAATTTTTTATTGTATTATGACAATGACATTTACGATATGAACCAATATTCGAGGACTTTTTAAGTTGGAAATTGAATCACAACCCTTAGACAGAAACAGCAACGATTATAAGATTTTGGTTACGGGTGCCAGTGGCTTTATCGGTAGTAGATTATTAAAGCAATTAATAAAGATCAACATTGAAACCTCAGATAATCAAGACGCTAAATATTCAATTCGTTGTTTGACTCGAAATAAAAAGACCTTTGGTAGTTCTGACATAGACAAAAGGGATGAATCGTCAAAAGTAGAGGTCATTGAAGGAGATTTAAGCAACTATGAGGATTGTCTAAATGCGCTCAAAGATGTTGATATAGCATATTATCTTGTTCACTCAATGGAGGGCTCTTCTAAAGATTGGAAAAAATTTTCAGAAAAGGAACAAAAAACTGCAGAAAATTTTGTAAAAGCAGCAGACAAGTGTGGCGTCAAAAGGATTATTTATTTAGGTGGTTTAACATACGGAATAGAATCCGAACTTTCTCAGCACATGCTCAGTAGAAAACGTGTGGGAGACATATTAAAGAAATCAAAATCGCAGGTGACAATTTTTCGAGCTGCAGTTATACTAGGAAGCGGTGGAGGTTCATTTGAAATGTTAAGGTATCTAGTTGAGAGATTACCTATAATGATTTGTCCTAAATGGGTGTTGACTAAATGTCAACCAATATTCATAAGCGACGTTATAACATACCTTTCTAGATCGATCGAAATACCGCAAACCGAAGGAAAGACATTCGATATAGGGGGTCCAGATGTACTAACTTATCGAGATATGATGAAGATTTATGCTAGAATCCTTGACAAATCCATTAGAATCTTAATCATCCCGTTTCTCACCCCAAGACTCTCATCTTACTGGGTTGACTTGGTTACTCCAATAAAAGCATCTCTAGCTAGGCCTTTAATTGATAGTCTTAAACATGAGGCAATAGTCAAGGATGATTCAATTAAGAAAATTATTCCTATAGAACTAAAATCGTTTGTAGATTCATTACGATATTGTATTAATGAAGAGGATAAATACAAAAAGAAGAAGGATAAATCTTTATTCAAAAAAGAACGGACATCCATGTCTGCTAACTACAAGATTCTATTGATTTCTTTATTCCTGCTCTTGGCGATAGGTACGACCTATTACTTTTTAGATGACAGAGCTCAATTTTTGGAGCCCTTCTGGCTCTTCATAGCAGTCATCTGGTACCTACTTATCTTAGTCGCTATCTACTTTGTACGTTTTGGAGCTAGACTTGGTGCGCTAATAGCCGGCATACTGGGCTGGGGAAGCTTGGCATTTTGGTTGCTTGATAACTTTTACATAGTTTCTGGATATTCTATTATAGCAGCTAGGCCTGGTAACGATGAAGTTTGGCGAGACTTTGTAGGAATAGTCATAGCGTCATTCACTATAGTCTCATCTCACAACATCTTCCATAAAATTCGGTTGCATGCCTGATTTTTAAAGTCTGGAGATACTACTAACACAGAGATAGTATATTCTTATTTTAAAATCTACAATGACGATGATTAATCTTAGTAAGAGAACCATTTTATGATGTTGTATGCTTCGGGCCTTATTAGCACTAGTCTAATTGCTTTGTATCGTGTTAATATTCTAGAATTTGAAATTAAGACTATGGCCTTTATTCAAATTAAAAAGATAAAAGGTTATGATTATTACTATCTAGGGAAAAGACTGTGTCAAGCCTATGAAACAACATATTTAAGATAATATATTGAGACTTGGATATCTCATGGCAGTAGCAAAGTAGTGAGATTTCTGTCTTTCGTAATATATGACTGCCTAACATACTGTGACTGCCTAACATACTGTGTATTGTGATATCTAATACTGTTATATACCTTAGAGCACATGATATTTTGCATCATTTAGGCTTGGTGCTTCACCTGGGTAGGTCTGAAAAAGGCTACCTAGGTAGAAATTTTTCTTAAATTGACTGATTTTTTACCTCTTTTATATGGTTCAGATTTTATACAATAGTATACCTTAGAAAATAAAAACCAAGACCATGATATATTTGACTAAGTTTGCCCTGTTATATGATTAAAAATATCAAAAAAAAAACAAAAAATGGGTGTAGGTATATAAAATATGTTGAATCTAATGTTTTGTTCCAGGTGAAATATACTGAGTCTTGAAACTCCCGAAAATAAGCAAGCACAGGACTATGAATCATTAGAAAAAGTAGTAGATAAAACACAAATATTAATTGCGGAATCTGAAGATGAGTTACTTGGGCTATTTAGTACCTATATTTCCTCATTAGGTATGAATACCGAAATAGCAAACAGCGGTGAAAAGGCCATGGATTGTTTTTTTGGTAGCATGAAAAAGAATAGACCATATGACACCATAATACTTGATACACATCTGTCTAATCCTTCTGGCCCAGATGTTGCTAAAAGAATACGAAGAGAAAAGCCAGATCAAAAACTAGTAATAGTTACAACTTCACCGAAAGAATATCTACCTTCAGAATGTCTAGAAACTGCGAGAATAAAAGACAAAGACATTCTTACTATGCCATTTAGAATATCTAAGTTAGGGCTAGTATTAAAAAATTAATTTTTTTATCTTCTTGCTAGTTGGGTTATTACCCTGTTTGTAAGAACCTCAGCACTAACTGGCTTTAGCATAAAATCATCAGCTCCATATTCAAGCACACGCGTTCTTATACTGCTGTTATTGGCCACTACAACGATCTTTACACTGGGCTTTTTTGTTTTTGACTTTACAATTATCTTTGCAGCTCTATCTGAGGCTATTTTTCCATCTATAAGCATAGAGTCTACCTCCTCTATATGTTCCTCAAGCTTCTTTATTGCTTCTTCTGCTGTGGCACATTTAAAACACTTAAATCCATTTAATGCAAACACGGCACTAAGTAAATTGTTGATATCTATATCATCTGTTACAATTAGTATTGTACCATTAACATAATGGAGTTCATCATATTCATCCTCAATTGACAATTAAAATCATTAATCCTACAATTTACTCATTTTATCTTTTTTATATAGTTATTCTAACAATTCCATTGATTATTATGTAAATTTGAATATCATGCTATTGATTGGTTTGATTATTTGGTATTTTCTTGTCGACTTTAAAATGACACTATAACCTCTAGGAGCACGTTTGGAACCAAATGTAAATAATAATTTGAGAAAGATTCAAACACAAATCTTTCATTATAATAATACGCAATTTCCTGCCGAGCTTCGATTTTGATAATTGGATTATTAATAGTTATTTCTGATACGCATTACAAATCATAGCTATGTATTAACCTATACTGATCAAACATTTTCTATGATACAGTTTGCATTTTTATTAATTTCGACTATATTGGTCTCAAATAATAGCCTAGAAACAGTTTATACTAGTCAAAATATTTCTGAAGAAATTTATAAAATGTTCAGCAATTTGACACCAGATTATCTTGGATTTAATAATTTTTCATATGAATATCCTGGCGGATTCTCTATCAGTTCAATGCCAAGCATCCATATAAGCAATAATTCAGTAAACGGAACACAATAAATTTGGTAAAGACTATCTTCAAAAATTTTATTGTAATATCTCTGTAAAGCTAGATACCCAAGTATAATTCTTATTTCAGATGGTGCTATGAAAAGGTTTACAGAGGATAATGACAATTTCAATCTGATTACAAAGAAAGCAATAGAGTCGATGGAAGGAATTTTAACTCATATCTTTACTGGTCGGCTTTTTAATAGTAAATGGGGCATACGTGGGCTTGATAATTCGGTGAGTTTTGTTTCAATGTGATCTCGAAACTGTTACTTAATTTAACTTATTCAAATGCACATTATATATTACATCCATGAAAGGTGGGGCATCACTAATAAACAGGATCCTGTTAGAATTGTATACTTGACCTTTAAACTAACTCTAGTATCAATTGGAATTATCATTCTTCTCTTTTCATTCACCATGATGTCGATACTATTACCCTTAGACTCTTTTTCAATTTCATTAAGCGATAGTTTCTTCAATACTACAGAATCTAATCTAAGTAATAGAACTAACGGAACTGTTGATAACAGTACTCTTCTAAGCCTAAAGGTGCTAACTAATAGTCTAGAAAATAGACTACAAGGTGCAGCTTCAATGTTGGAATTTGCGGCAAACTTGTCAGAGATGAGAAGTATACCAAATCCAAGTTTACTGAATGCAACTTTAGAAACACTTCATGGAATTCCACCAGATTCAGATTTACAAAAAAGGATAATTGCACAAAAGGTCGTATCCTATTATCCTGAAATAGCTGGAATATCATTCATTATGCCTAATGGTGATACATACTTTATGGAACCTTATTCCTTGCAAAGTAACCAAACCAAAAATAATCTAGCTTTTCGAGATTACTTTAAAGGTGCCATTGCTTCAAATGACACTTATTTAGGGGATATCATAACATCTACCTCTTCTGGCCTAAAACGAGCCATCATAGCGGTACCAGTATTTTCAACTAGTGATGATGATAGTGGCGTTTTAAGAGGTGTGTTGGTTGGATCTATAGACTTGAGCCTTTTGAATAAAGAGATTCAGTCTCTTAATTTGTCTCAAGGTCAAAGAATTGTATACGTTGACTCAAATAATACGAAGATAGCTGATTCTGATAAGAGATCTTCTACAAATAATGACGAATCCTTTTTTAATTTAGAGAGCTTCCAAAATGCCATTAAAGGAATGTCGGGTTCTATGGTGGAGGAAGTAAACCAAGAAAAGATGCTTATTTCCTACCACCCTATGGATGCTATTCAAAACAGGTGGATAATTCTTTGGATGCAGCCTATCACCAGCGATATCAACTATCTACACTAGTGTTTATCCCAAACCAGTAAGCTTTTGTCTATGTATATTGTTTTATTGCTTTTCTAAATTTGCAGGATTTCTATTCGAACAATCCATTTGGAATAACTATTACTATTGTCAAACCTTTTCTTTTGACAGTATGTCAGCAACTCTAAGCGGTTCTGGAATGTTTTGATTTATTTTTGTTAACGCTCTAACTAGTTGTATTGCAGTTGGTAAACTGATCTTGTGCCCAACACTTACATATGCCATTTTCTTTACGTTGTTTGTAGACTTTAATGCATATCCAAGAATTTCACCTTTATGACTTACAAAGTTATCTGATTGAACACAACCACATAACAAATTTTTTGCTACACCTATTGTAGGTAGGTTTGTAGATAGGCCAATGTAACATGCTAGTCCACATCTTCTGGGATGGAGTATTCCGTGACCATCCACTAGCAAAAGTTGGAAAGAGTTTTTGAGCAACTTCAGTGTCTGTAGAATAGGAGCAGATTCTCTTAGAATAAATAAACCTGGAATATATGGATTTTTTATCTCACTTTTGCTATTCACCGTCTCTACAATTTCAAATTTTTCCTTATTGATTATTACCGCTGAACAGTATGCAGTTTTTTTCCTGTAAGATACATCTACTCCACAAACTAATTCGACGTTGTCGATATAATCGTCTTTAGTTATAACTCTTCTAGAAAGCTCATTTTGTAAATTTTTTACTTCGAGGTAGGAAGTAATATTATTAAAATTCAATTCTTTTATAT
>DATEOO010000390.1:0-7139 GCA_035274085.1 Candidatus Nitrosocosmicus sp. | reverse complement strand
TGATAGACTTAGCTCTAATATTCCTGCTGGTACTGCAGGTGTATATCTGAGTTTGGAATTAGAGAACAAAAACCAGGCTAATACTTTATTAGATTTATTTAGAAAAGAAAAAATAAATTTTGAAATAGTACACTAGAACTAAAGTCCTAAACCCAATACACTTGCTACATGTACATAAACTTTGAATGTTTTCAAAAACTAAATTAACACAGTTCCACCATCAATTACGATTGTATTCCCAGTTGCATAAGAGAAGTTATCATCTGCGAGGATAGCCGCAATCCTGGCAACCTCACTTGGTTTGCCCCATCTTTTCATCGGTGATTCCAGAGCGGCCTTTATTATTATCTGCTCAGTCATCGAACCTAACGTAGCTCGTGTAGCAATATTGCCTAGAGCAAGAGTATATGCTCTTATACCAAAGCTACTGTACTCCTTGGCAATACATTTTGTCAATGTTATATTTCCAGATTTGGCAATCGAATATGGGAAACCCCCTACCCGTCCGGAAATAGCCGGGGTCGAGGAAATATTAATTATTACACCTCCATTCCTCTTCCTTGCCCCTGGTATGTTACTATTTTGACTTTCAGCCGATGAATTTTGTATCATTACTGGAAGGACCGCGCGACAAAGTCTTACTGATCCAAATAAATCCACGTCAATTATCTTTTGGAGCTCATCACTGGATCCTTCATGTATTTTCTTGTTCCATATAGTCTCATCATAAGGATAACCAGAATTATTCACCAGAATATCAATTTTTTTATATTTCTGAATAATGATATTTACAAATTTTTGTACACTTGATTCATCGGTGACATCTACTTCGAGGGCAAGTGTTGTACCGTTTATCTTTGCTGCCGCCATCTTGCATTGGTCTAAATTGCGAGAACATACTATGACTATGGCGCCTTTCTTTGATAACTCACTTGCTATCTCAAATCCAATTCCTTTACTTGAACCAGTAACTACGGCTACTTTGTCTAGAAGTGACATTTTAATAATATGAACAAATATATTATTTATACCCGATGCCCCTTTTATTTTCTCTAATAACTGGACCAGCTGTTACTGGCAAAATATAATAAATTTAAGTTAAAAACAGGAATAATATGTAAATAAAGATAATCAAGTTAAAGGAGCTGATTTTACCACAGTCTAACCTGGCCTAATAGTTTTTGATGAACATTGATGGTTAGAATTTGAATTCCAATACACCAATTATTAAAAGGTATCTAAATAGGCTAATCATTTGAAGAAGTAGAAGAAGAAGGAGGCGGATTTGAATCCGTAAAAATATCTTCTTTAGAAAATATCCATTGCTTACGCTTGAAAAAAAATAATAACAACAGGGAAACTAATGCCATGGTGACTAGGACTATGAATAGCCCTTGTGGGATGTTACTTAATTTTGTCAAATCCAATCCGTTCATTCCATAAATTCCAGTTAAAAGGGTTAAGGGTAGAAGTATTACACTGAAAACAGTTAAAATTCGCATTGTATCGTTAAGTTGTAACGATATATTTGCAATGTACAAGTCTCGTGTAGAATTTATAGTGTCTCCATACGACTCTATCAATTCAATCAACTGTCCTATGTCATCATATGCAATTTGTAAATACCTTACTTCATTGTCTTGGCTATGCACGTGTGTTAAAAAGTTTATAACATCTCTTGAATACCAAAAATGCCTTCTTATTACTATAGTTTGCTTTGCTACTATGTCCAAATAATTGAGCATATCTTTTGATGGTTTTCTGTACAAAGTTTTTTGTTCAAAATCTGTAATGGTAATCTCGATCGAAGTCAATACTTGTTCATACCTTGATATTATTTCGTCAATGATCGTATAGTAAAGCGCGTTAATATTTGATATTAACAATTTTTTGTTCTTCTTTTCAATGACATCTTTAATATTTGAAAATAACTCAACCTTAGATGAATGCAGAGTAATTATCCAGTTCTTGCCAACATACATATAGATACCTTCTATTAGCAATTGTTTGATAGTTTTAAACCGGATATCTAATAGTATGCAAAATATGTGATTATCAAGCATTCTTATTTGAGGCCTCTTGGTTTTTTGACCGATCAGTCTTATACTGTCTTCATCGAGATCATATTCTTTTCCAATCGTTTGAAGATCCTCCGTCGATGGATCGCTAATATCAATCCATATCTTGTCAGGTTCTGAATCTAATTCTCCTTCTTTTTTATATCTTGTCCCCTTCGAATTATAATAGATATATCGCTTTGCTCGCAAGGATGTAGTTTCTGATTGTATAGAATATTAATATCGGATATTAAGATGTCGCTACTATGTTACCTCGGATTTAATTACATCCTTTAAATGTATTCGTGAACTCTACTAATATCTATTTATACTTTATGATATAATACTTTTCTGTGAAGAAGGTCAACCTTTTTGTGTTGTTATTTATCGGGATGGGAATTATCGCATCAACTAATTTGATGACAAACTTGGCATTAGGACAAAGTAATTTATCAGAGGAAACAATGGAAAATATGCCCAAGGGAATGAAGAATATGTCAATGTCATTAAATGATATAAGAAATGAGACTATTGGAATTGACAAAACTCCATTTAGCTAATAAGATGAGTATTATTAAATATAAAGTCAGAACAAATAACTTTTTACTGACTTAGTTATCAAAGCAATTGTAAGCCCATAATTTTTCATGTATGTTACAGAGAAATAATTTATTAGAATCATATTAAGCATACAAAATCCACATTATCTCCAAAAACTTTAATAGCGTTTTAGGGAATGTTAGTGCTTTCATTTTTCTATATTCAATATACTATGCTTTTGTATTCCACATCTTAAATGATTTAGAGTTTAAATAGTTAATTTGTGATTGCATACTTGTTTAATCTATATAATAAAAGTAAGAATGTGTGATAATTCATTGTCGAGATACTCACTAAGAAATAGAAAACCTATTTAGTTGCATTCTGTCTCATTTCAGATACCATTGAGCTATTATATTTATCTGACGTAGAGTTAGTCAGACAATTTACCATTGACACATTTACGCCCATATCTGGACTACATTTATACATCATAGTTTGCGCTTCCACAGGATTATGATACGATAGGCCGATGACATTAAATGTTATATATATAAAAAATATTGTCAAGCCTCCTTTGAGGATTTGAGGATTTGTCAACAAATTTTTGGGACAAGATTTATTCTCTTGAATATTACTCATATACAAAAGGTGTTTAACAAAGTATTTAGTTATGACAATATTAATTGCAGATATTCTGACTCAACAAGTTGTTGACTTAATTCAAAGGATGGTAACGATGTTGGTGATACTCCAGACAATGTGGACATATATCTAATAACCGGGGTAAAGTAAGAATTTATAGCAAGTATCCATCAAAACCAAATGGAATCCTCCGGAAAGAGTATAAAGCCTCCTTAAATTTGGCGCTCAAAAGGCTATTGCTTCCAATTATTTTGGAAAAATAAGAATTGTCATCATTATCAACTAACATAGCCGATCAACGTAATTAAAGACCAAAGTCGCTGCTTAGTTATACCATCTTATTCCGTATGAAAAAACGAATAATTGATTATACCAAAAACTAGGTTAATTTCTATTTACTCTTTTGATATTTTATGATAATAATATTTGCTTTATTGTTTTAGATTTTTATAGCAAGTCTCAGTTACTTGTGATACATATAGTCTCTGTCCATTTAATTACTAAATCTTCTTATTTAATAAGGCATTTTTGATCATCACTTTATCAAAAAAAGATGTTTTATATCTAATGACTATAAGAAAAAAAATTAAAGTAGCAATTGCTGCAAAGGAGATTGCACATATGTTCTTATTTAAGGAACCTAATATTATTATTCTGATTATAACTTTCTCTAGATGATTCTATTTGTCTTAATCCATTTAATCTTAGTGATTCTTAACCAAATTACATTAAAATGGTAGAAGCATTGGATGTATCATATACAGAAGTAGGATAAGATTTTTCAGAAGCAATATCAGCACTCTCAACGGTGCGTTATTAATGAGTTTCCTTACAAAGGTATCGACAATGTCAATTACAAATACTAATGACATTTGTTAATATAATTATAATCACAATATTAGTTTGTGTTGTGGATATGACTTTATGTTGGAAAGAAATATTTCTGAAAACCTCAAAAATTTCTGATGTTAAATCCTTTCCATCTAGGTAAGGTAAAAATTCATGGAACTGTTCGTATTTCTCAAAAATAATACTGCATATCAATTGTTTTGATATTCTTAATGCTGAATTTACCGATTTTTGTGCACCTCTTCCATAGGTGCCTGGTAGGGTCTTAATAGTGGTTGATGCAGACGTTGGCACTAGCATTATGAAAAAATTTTGATCCTTATTTATTATATCGTAAGCTAATATATTAATAAGCATTTTTAATGTGAATAAATGGCCTATTTTGTTATTAGATAACTAACAATTTGTTATATGTTCTATAACAAATTAGAATTCCTATTTATGGTCTATTTAAACTATGTTTCGCAAATTATATTATGAATAATTATACAAGGTCTAATAAATTTTATCTCTGTAATAATCGCAGTAAAATCTTGAAAGTATGTTAAACTTGAATTTATGTAGGAGAAACTTTTCAAATGAAAAGAGCTAAAATAGTACATGACAATCTGAATGCTAGGGGAGGAAGCGAACGAGTAGCTTTTGCAACAATCGAACTATTGAACAAACACGGGTTCAAAGTAGATCTATCGACTCTGCAAATGCCGGATTTGAGTGAAATAAAAAGAGAATTTGGAGGAGATGAATCTAACCTATGGAACTTTAATCAGATAGAATTTTTAAATTTCAATTCTGCCATAGACTTTAGGCCCAAGGACGGATCAGGTAATGAAACTAATAAAAGAGAAGAAAAAATAAAATCTTTTAAAAATAAATTTGATGACAATCAGTACGATATTATCATAAACACACATGGAGATCTATTTCCCTATTATAATGAGTTAGATCATGAACGCACAGATAGTAGAGCCGGAAGTTCCCCAATCAGGATTACTTACTGTCATTATCCTCTTGTTCCACAATTGATATGTACAAGAGATTATTCCTTCATAGAGCGCTTTATTGAATCCTTCAGCGAGTTATCTCCTGTGACCAAAGACATTATTGCATATAAAATTCTTAAAAAGTATAATGAAATGATGAAAAAAACAATTGTACTGACAAATTCAAACTTCAGTAAGCATGCAATAGAAAAAATGTATGGAAGAAATAACATACAGGTATCGGTAGTATACCCACCAGTTGAGGTAGATAAATTTCAAATTCCAGATGCCCTAGGAGATTCCTTAAATGCAATTAATAGGTTCCAAGGAGAAAAAAGTAAAATCCTTGTAATCTCGCGAATAAGCCCACCAAAACATGTTGAAAATGTATTGGAAATAGGAAAATTATTGAAGGAAAATCATGGTCTGCACAATTTTCAGATCGATGTTGTTGGAAGTATTACTCCCGAAGATAAAGATTATGCTCAAAGCCTTGAAATCTTGATATCAAAATATGACTTAGAGAGTAATGTAAAAATCAATTCAAATGTGTCATTTAAGGATCTTCAGACAAAAGTAAACGAATCAGGACTTTATCTTCATCCTACACCGGATGAGCCCTTTGGAATTTCAATTGTTGAGGCAATGAGCGCAGGGCTTATTCCGATTGTCCCAGGTAAAGGAGGAGCCACAGAATTTGTACCATCACAATATCAATACAACACAATAGCAGATGCAAGCGATTTGATTTATAAAATATTGACAAATAGCAATGGTATGCATGATGATAATGATACCAAATATCAAAAACAATACATAAAGATGCTAGCAAATAAATTTTCAAAGCAGGAATTTAAGAAAAATCTTTTGAAGGTAATAGTACCATTGTTTGGAAACAATGAGATTAACAGTTCTCCATCACCTCAACATTTGGTACCCTTTACCCTCCGAGGATAGTTGAGTGAAATTCAAACTTAGATATTTTCATATCATGTTTTTATTATAGATTCAGAAATGGCTATTCTTATTGCAGATATACCTGTCCGAAACGGATATGCACCATTGCCTTCAAAAGTTAATGGATTTACCCATTCATGTAGCATATTCGAATATACTCCATTATCCGAAATGAACAAGGACAATAGATAGTTAAAGTCATCTATCTTTCCGAGCCTGTTTCTTGCCATCATTTCTATACCTGTAATCCATGCCCAGAACGTGTGATTATGATATTCATTGGGCTTTAGTCTCCAGGGACCTGTTTTTATTACTTCTACTTCAGTTACCAAAGGCAGATTATTTTTCCAAACTCTATCTTTTAGAGTATCTAATGTATTTAATGTTCTTTGATACCTTTCGGTATTGTTATTGTCAAATTGGTTTTTCAGGCTATTTATTTCAATGATTTGCATATTTTTATAAAAAGCATATTTGTCTCCTTCATCCTCTGTCAATGCAATAAGATACAAAGCAATATCTTGAGTAACAAGTCTATTATGCATTTTCTCGTCTAGGTGAATATCTGCTTCTAATTGATCAATATAACATTTGTCTTGAATGGACCACATTTTTTCTTCGACAGCAGATATCGCTCTACTTGACATCTCTTCGAGTTTTCTTGATTCATTCTGATTTCCTAATTTCCTTAATACGATAGCCAAGTTTTTTAAAGCTAGAATCCAGCAGGCCTGACTGTATACCACTTTTCCAGTTCTAAGAAGTGTATCCATCCAGTCCTCATTATGTTTCTGCTCTAGTAATCCATCATTGTCTATATCCCTACTTTGCAAATACGTTACTGCTTTTAGCATACGAGGAATTAAAAAATTAATAGCCTCAAATATGGAAACGGTTAAAAAACGACTTTTACCTTCATTATCATCTATTGCATCTTTTAGCGGAGTGATATTTGCGTCATTATCTGTATTGTTTTCCTTTAAACTGATTAATCGATTTAGAACCCAGGAAGTGATATAGATCATTAGTGCAGTAGAGTCAATATCTGGATTTTGTCCATAGATTTCACAAAATCCTTTTTCATGATAAATAGTGGTCGGAATGGCGC
>DATEOO010000389.1:0-7924 GCA_035274085.1 Candidatus Nitrosocosmicus sp. | reverse complement strand
TAAAATTGCGGCAAGTACAGATGTAATAATTACAACTTTGGATCAAGGTTTGAGCCTTGCAGTAGAGTTTGAGGGACATGGGTTTGAAAAAATAGCAAGCTGGACAACTCCATCTTGGGAGGATATAAACACAGAAATAACGAACAAATATTATTCAAAAATATCACCCAGAATCGTTGAATTTCTAAAACAGTTAAGGGGAGCACACAATTTATGGTATGTTTATTCTAAACCAAAATACAAAGACATCATAAAAGAAACATTAAGAAAATGTCTTAAATATGAAGGGCAAAGAGAAATACACAGATATGAATTTGAGGATGTTTTAGATAACGCTGGATATGGATATTTAGAGAGCATCAAAACTAGTAATGAAGAGTATCTTTTGTGGAATATTGATTTTAGTTAGTAATAATGCAAAAAGACTAATATGATAAATAAATTAAGTAGTTTTCATTGAAAGTTACAACGTTAGGAGCTGCCAAGGAAGTTGGGAGATCCGCATTCTTGATTAATTCAAATAATACAAATATTCTACTAGATTATGGAGTTCTTTTAAAGAAGGAACCTTATTTTCCGATTCAAGTGAATTCAAAGGATATTGATGCAGTCGTAATAACCCATGCTCATTTGGATCATTCAGGATGTGCTCCATCCCTTTTTCTTCAAGAAGATTCAAATCTAGAAGCTATAGCAACTATGCCTACATTTGAACTCTCTGAGCTGCTAATTCAAGATATGATAAAAATATCAGGCTTCTATCTTCCTTTTCAGTATCATGATTTAGTGAACATGTTAAATCATGCAAGACATCTAGATTATAAAAGTAGTCACGCCATAAGGGACACAAGCATTACTTTTCATGAATCGGGACACGTTATCGGTGGTGCAACAATTTTAGTTGAATCAGATGGAAAAAAACTGTTCTACACGGGCGATATGAATACACGAGGTTCCAAGGTTCTGAGACCTGCTGATCTGGATGTAGGGGAAATTGATATGTTAATAATTGAGAGTACTTATTCCCAAGCAGAGCAGGTTCCCAGGGAACAATCTGAAAGAGAATTAGTAAAATATGCAAAGGAGGTGGTCGAGAGGAATGGTGTATTTTTTATACCAGCATTTTCTGTGGAAAGAGCCCAAGAAATTGCTTGCGTACTTAAAACATATAATTTTCCATATAAAATTGCTATGGATGGGATGGCATTAAAAACTAACGATATCATGCTCAGATATCCAAAGTATCTTAGAGACCCCCAGATGTTTAAGAGTTCAATCGAAGATGTTGAAAGAATAACGAGTTGGCATAGAAGGAAAAGAGTAGTTAAAGAACCTGGAGTAATAATTTCTCCAGCTGGTATGTTAGTTGGCGGTACAGCAGTTTTTTATATAGAGGAAATTTGTAAGAGCCAATACAATGGAATTGCTCTAGTTTCTTATCAAGGAGAAGGAACTCCAGGAAGATCTTTACTCGATAAGAGACAGGTAACTTATAACGGAAGAACAATAAAGTGTTTGGCAGAAGTAAATAGATTTGACTTTTCAGGGCATAACAGTAGAACTGAATTATTTGAGATTTTAGACAAGGTGAAAGGAAATCCTCAAGTATTAACTGTTCATGGCGATAACTTATCATGTACCAAATTTGCAGAAGAAATTGTTGAAAAGTATGGGTACAAGGCTCATGCTCCGGATGCCGGTGAGATAACCACGGTTTAACCAAGAAAAGAATGTGATATTACATATAACAACAACCCCCAGTAAAATTTTCTAGCAATTGAATAACAGATATACCCTCAATATTAATTCAACGATTAATAGCGGACAATCCTTTCTTTGGGAAAAAAGAGATAAATCATGGTATGGAATATATGAAGAATCGATATTAAAAATAACCGAATATGAAAACAATGGTGAAAAAGCATATGAATTTGATTCTTTTCCTAAAATAAAGAATTGGCAGCAACATGTTTTTAGATTAGATGACAAATACGATCAAATTATGAATGAAATTTCTGGAAAGGACTCAATAATAGATAACGTAACGAAAAAATATCCGGGATTACGAATTATGAGACAAAGACCAAATCAATGTATTATATCATTCCTATGTTCTAGTAATAATAATATTCCAAGAATTCGTCTGATATTGAGAAATCTCTCCAAGAAATTTGGAAAAAAAGTACAATGGGACGGTAATGAATTTTATACGTTTCCAAGTCTAAGAACGTTATACACTACTTCTGTATCAGAACTCTTACTTTGTGGATTAGGATATAGAGCAGAATTTGTAATAAAAACGGTAAGAGAAATAGTAAAACAAGAAACGGATATGGTAAAATTAGCAGAAATGGATTACGATAAAGCAAAACAAGAAATATTGAAGTTAAGTGGAGTGGGAGACAAAATAGCAGATTGTATATTGTTATTTTCTTTAAACAAATTAGAGGCATTTCCAATTGATACTTGGATAATAAAATTTTTTCAAAAAAAATTGAATCAAATCTTGGACGAAGATATGAAAATAAAGGAAAAAATTACTCCCAATCAATATAGAGTGTTATCGAAAAAAATTAGAGAACATTATGGAAGATATTCTGGATATGCCCAGCAATATCTTTATTATAGTATCAGAGAAGAAAATGGAAGAAAATGGTAATAGTCTTTAATCTATCTACTTGTTTCTCTTGTTCTTATTGTCAGCTGATTTCTTTGAAGATTTAGAAGTCGATTTCCTGGAACTAGAAGGGGTATTTTTTGTTGTTTTGGTGGATGTCCTGGAACTAGAAGGGGTATTTTTTGTTGTTTTGGTGGATGTCCTGGAACTAGAAGGGGTATTTTTTGTTGTTTTGGTGGCAACATTTCTCTCTATTTTTAGTATCCGTTTATCCATTTCCTTAAGTAAAGACTGAGTCTGTTTAAAAGATACGGATTGCTTTTCAATAGAATTGAGACCTTTCTGTAATGGTTGCGTTACTTTCTGTATCTTTTGAATTTCTTTAAACAGTTTATCAACATTCTTACTAATGATCTCCAAGTTTTTAGTTATGTGGGTTAAATCAACGTCCCTATGCTCATAACTCTTTTTCATCGTTTCCTTTCTGTTTGTGCGATTCGATTTTTCATCTTCTTCATCTTCTTCATCTTCTTCATCTTCTTCATCTTCTTCATCTTCTTCTAATTCTAATTCTTCATCTTCTTCATCTTCTTCATCTTCTTCTAATTCTAATTCTTCATCTTCTTCTTCTAATTCCTTTTCTAATTCTTCATCTTCTTCTTCATCTTCTTCTAATTCCTTTTCTAATTCTTCTTTTTTATCTTCATTATTATCTAAATTATCAGATTTTGAAGTGTCATCATCTAGAGATGGAACGCGATCATCAGCTACCATTATTTTCTCTTTTTTATTAAGAATAATAGGAAAATATTGAACTTCTAAAGACATATCTATACAGTGAAATAAAATACCAAATATTAAAACTGATCTCTATAAAATATTACAAAGTAATAAAAAAATACTAGCTAACTTAGTGGTTTCAATTCCTCCGTAAAAGTATTGTAGATAGACAATGCTTCTTCTTCGCTTTTTGCTCCCACAATCGTGGCGGCTCCACTTGTAAGGAAGCTAATAAGTAGTTGATTTTGAAAGGACACTGTTATACCCAAATTGCCTTTTGATTTCAATATATACCCATTAGATTCGGCGATCTTCAAAATGTTTGATAAATCAACCTCGTTTGTAATTTGGGCTGGGGTAACGGTGTATGTCCTCTTGCCTCGATCTCTTCCGCATAATTCTTCTATCATAATAGATGGTATTTTGATATCTTTTTGTTTTACATGCAATCCGCAGGATGGACATTCATCATGTCTATTCATTTGAATTTTATCAAAAACCAAATCATTTAGATCTACATATAATAATTTATTGACTAATGATGGCTGCTGTCCAATTGCGATTTTTACTGCTTCAGATACCTGTATGCCAGAGACAAGATAAAGAATTGACGGATGTACTCCCTCGGTGCTACATGTTGGCATTTCATCCTCAGTCAATTCGGGAAAAATGCATCTAAGACAAGCACTCTGATTTGGGAGGATAGTACAGACTGAACCAACCATTCCAAGTGCTCCAGCATATATAAAAGGTATACCTAGTCTTAAGCAAGCATCGTTTAGAGCATATCTAGCATCGATACTATCCAAGGCATCAATAACTATATCACATCCTTTAATTATTTTTTCAGCGGTAAAATTAGTAACAGAAATGGGGATAGCTTCTATCTTAATACCGGGATTCATTTTCTGTAAACGTTCCAATGCGGCTTCAACTTTTACCTTTCCTATATCTGCATCCGTGTACAAATGTTGTCTATGAAGATTAGAGATCTCTATTACATCTCTGTCAACTAGTCGAATCTCTCCTATTCCCATTCCAACTAACTGAGCTAATACAGGATTTCCTATCCCTCCTGCACCGACAACACATATTTTTGTATCTTTGAGTTTTTCCATACCGACATAACCAATTTCCTCGAGCATAATTTGCCTCGAATATCTCAACATATCTTGATTAGTTATTTCAGCTCCACCGGCAACTGCAGGCAGAATATAAATAGAATCACCTTCTTTTAAAACTGAACTCATCCCTGCATTATTAAACCGCATATTTTTTCCATTAATATAAATATTAATTAATGCTCTAGGCTTTCCGTTAATATCTATAACTCTACGTTTAAAATCATCACCCATAATACCGGATACAATATTGAATGCTTCGTCCAAAGTTGAAGCATCAATAGACATTTTTTTTTCTCCTGCACCTTTGTTCAAAACTGATGGAACAACGAATTCTATTGTGGTCAATTTATAACTAACACCATTATTTTTCGATTTATATCCGTTTGTTCAACGTATCATTGCGGAAACTAGCCTGATATCAGGTTTTACTGAACTAGGAGTAGGAAGAAGCTCAGTAATAGATTCAGTAGTTTTAAGTCCGTTACCAGTAACATAGCATACTATATTTTCGTCTTTATCAATTTTATTTTCCTCTATTAGTTTCTTTAAAACACCTACTGCCACACCACCAGCAGGTTCAGTAAATATTCCTTCGGATTTTGCAAGTAATAAAATGGCATTTTTAATTTCAGAATCAGTAACTTTCTCTCCTATTCCATTAAATTGTCTTAGACGTTTTAGCACATATAATCCGTCACCAGGATCCCCTATGGCTAAGCTTTTTGCAACAGTATCAGGCTTTTCTACTGGTATAACTTCATTAGATCTATTCTTATAAGCATCAACAATAGGTGCACATCCATTAGGTTGAGCAGCAATTATCCTTAAATTAGAAATATCAGAAATTAATCCTAGGTTCATTATTTCTTCAAATCCTTTACAAATGGCATTTAACATAGCTCCACTTCCTACTGGAACTACTAGTACATCAGGGACGATCCAATTCAATTGTTCCAATACTTCAAACGCTAGTGTTTTAGAACCTTCGACGTAGTAAGGTCGCATATTTATATTTACAATTCCATAGCCATTAGAGTCTCCAATTACTGAGGCGATCCTATTAGCATCATCATAGGTACCATCTACAGCTACAAATTTGCCTCCATATGACAAAGCTTGTGCGATTTTAACATCTTCTATGTCAGAGGGTGCGAAAATGTAACAAGGCAAATTTGCCTTTGCTGCATGAGCGGCGGTAGCAGATGCGAGATTTCCAGTAGATGCACAACCCACGGCAGATAAATTCATCTCTTTAGCTTTTGATACTGCAACTCCTGCGGGCCTATCCTTAAAAGAGAAAGTTGGGTTTACAGAATCGTTTTTAATATATAAATTCTTAAATCCGCCAAGACTATTACCCAAATTATCTGCTTTTTGTAGCGGGGTGATCGCACCATTTAAACTGACTATATTTTTCTTGTCTTGTATTGGAAGAATTTCAAAATATCGCCAATAAGTTAAATCTGAACGACTTTCAAATGTATGTCTAGTAATAGCAGTATCTATTTCATATTGGACATCCAATGGCCCAAAGCAATCCTCACAGATGTATATAAATCTTGGGGAATACTCTTTATTACATTCTCTACACTTTAGTGCACTTATAATTCCCATTATTTCTGAATACAAAAGAACAATATGATAGATAAATCTCTCTAAATAATATTTAGTATTACTTAACTATTAGGAATTAATTAGCCTAATTTATTATGAAAGCATGAACGGTTTCCTGTATGACAGGCAGGTTTCATGGAATTAACTAGATATAACAATGCATCAGAATCACAATCAACTAATATTTTTTCTACTGGTTGAATATTCCCAGATTCTTCGCCTTTCATCCACAGTCTTTTATGAGATGTGCTCCAAAAATGTGCATTTCCAGTTTCAACGGTTTTGGTCAAGGCGTACTTATTTGCATACCCAAGCATCAAAATATCCTTAGTTCTTATATCTTGAACCACTACAGGTATGACTCCATTTCGTTTTTCAAAATCGATTTCATCTATGGATTTTAACAACTTAAAATATTGGATCGAAACGGTATAAGAATTTTCTATAATACTAAAATTTACTCCTATAAATTTAGGGTATTTTTATTAAATAGTATGAGATATTCATTACAATAAAGACATAATTGTTGCTAATAAATAATTGGAATAAACCTAGTGATGAAAAAACTCTGCATATAGGATTTGATGATACTGATTCAATAAATGGAAGATGTACAACCCACCTATCTTATTTAATATCAAATATGCTAATTAGAAAATTTAAGGTAGAATTTGTTGATTTTCCACTATTAGTAAGACTAAATCCCAATGTTCCTCTTAAAACTAGAGGAAATGGTGCAGTCTGTCTAAGAATAAGAGGTAAAAATTATCAGAAAATCAAAGAGGAGATCACTTATATCATAGAAAACTATTCCGAATTAGAAAATGGTGCCAATCCAGGTTTGGTTTTTTATGAAGAGAATGGCATTAACAAAGACCTGATATCTTTTAGTGAAAGTGCTATGGATACCATATTAAGTAAACAATTAGCCATAAAAATAGCTAATAAGAATCATGTGCAATTCAACATTTTTGGTAAAGGGTATGGAATTGTAGGTGCCCTTGCAGCAATAGGTTGTCTTTTAGATTCGGATCATACCTTTGAAACAATTGCATACAGAAGTAAAGGGAATATCGGAACTAACCGAAAAACAGATAACTTTAAAGTAAAAAAATTAAGCGAGCAATCATATCCGTATACATACAATAATTTTGACAATAAAAACAATAGAATACTAATTACCCCTCGTGGGCCTGACCCAGTGTTTTGTGGCATTAGAGGAGAAGACCCATTTATAACCACATTATTTCTGAAAAACTTGTGTATCGAAGAAGAACTAGAAGGCTATATGATATTCAGATCAAATCAAGGAACGAATTTACATTTAGTCAAAGAAAACAGTGGAATTGACATTAAACCATATACCTCAGGACATATAACTTCGCAGGTTGCATCTACACCTTCTGTGATTAATGGTGGACATGTAATATTCAAAATAAAGGATGGATTTGGTGGTTTCTTACCAGTAGCGGTTTACCAACCTACGGGTCTAACAAAGATTGCAAACATGTTGATAATTGGAGATAGGCTTGAGGTAGGGTATGGTTCACATTTAAAATCAAATAATCAAATTACACTTAACCTGGAATACCTCATAATCAAAGAATTAGCAAGAGTGTATAACATTAGTAACCCCACTTGCGAAAAATGTTCTAAGAATATGAAATCAGAGGGAAAGAATAAAGGATATCAATGTTATATTTGTAAAACAAGAATTAGAAATAGTGTAAAAATAAAGACGGAAAAAGATAGAAAACTAAAGTCTGGTCTATATATTCCGGAACCTATT